>CANMLD010000005.1 GCA_947498315.1 Pseudomonadota bacterium
CGGCGGCTATCTGGGCGTCCGGGCACGCTGCTGCCTGATGAGTCGCGAGCAGTGCGGCCCAGGACTCGCCGACACACCCATCAACCGCATTGGCGACGGCCAGCTCGGCCGAACTGGGCAGCGTCGACTCTTTCACCATCGCGGCTTGGAGCGGGGCACCCCGGTCGGTCGCGAGTCGGGCCGTCACGACGGCATGCCGCACCTCGTCCGCTGCCGCCCGCCGGCACTCGGCGACAAGCCCGTCAGGCGCCCCGAGCGCGGCGAGGTCGCGACCGAGCTCGAGGAACGCCAGCACTGACGCTGCCTCGTCCCGAGCCGCGCTCGCGAGTACGGCGCCGACGTCTCGTCGCCCGTCCGCAATCCGCACTAGCATCCCCTTGGGCCGGCGTCCCGCGCAGCCGGCCGGGACGACCTCGGTCCCCTTGTGTGGTCCCTTCGGTGATGTCTTCCAACACCTCGCCAGCCGCGTCCAAAGTGTAGTCCCCGACAGCTACGGCGTCGAAACGGAATACGGTGTCGTTGTTGGCCGCAACCTCTGCGGAGGGGCCGCTGTCCGCACCGCCTTCGGACGTGGTGCCGCAGCCCACCGCCGCCGCGCCACCCACCGCCGCCGCGCCACCCACCGCCGCCGCGTCACCCACCGCGCTATGAACGAGGCGAGCGAAGACCCGCTGCAGCCTGCTCCGGTGCCAGTCGATCGACCTCAAATCCACCTCCGCTCTTAACCATACGGCGGGTGGCACCGACTTCAACCGGGGGTGCGGGACCTGCGTGCGACAACGAACGAGCGGACCATCATAGCCAGCAGCGCGGCGCTCAGCGCCAACATACTGACGTTGACGCCGAGCGCGAGCGGGCTCATCTTCGACGCACGGATCACCAGAGCGGCGGTCGGCGCCAGCGCCCCGAGCAGCGCGACCACCGCGGCGGCATGCATCAGATGACGGCGTGCGCCGGCGTAGGCCAGTGCGAGCCCGGCCAGCACGGCCAACACGCCGCCAAAGTAGGCGGGCAGCAGCGAGGTCGGGCTGCCGGAGAGTGCGAACGCACCCACTCCGAGCGCGATCAGGAGGGCGGCGAACACGAGGGTTGGCTTCGGCATAGCAATACTCCAGAGGTGGTGCCCGGAGGGCGCGGGTCCTGGGAACAAACAATACCCTACTCGGCTAGCGACGGGGCGCTCACGACACGCGTTCGGCACACTTTTACGGGTCCCTCGAAAGCGGGTCTTTGCAGAAGGTCTCCAACTGCGCAAGCAACTCACCCCGCGCCAGTGGCTCGGTCGGAAAAACGTGGGAGAGTTGACCGCGCCCCGCCCAGCTTGGGCCAAGTCCTAAGGCATACCCCCCATATTTCGAGGCAGATACTCTCTAGTTGGAACGAGCCGGGCGGGGATGCGGCGCGAGGCAAATCGACCTACTCATTTCCGACCGAGCCCTTAGTAGACGATCACCACGCCACTCTGCCACAAGGCCGCGACATCCATAATGATCGCGACTCCCCAATGGACGAAGACCCCCAGCCAGAAGTTTCGGTGTCGTAGCGCCAAGTAGCCGAGGACCGAGCCGGCCACGAAGGCGCCGAGTGTCTCTAGGAACGGCTTTTCGTAGTGGCTCATGACGTAGGGGATGACCATGACCAGGATGGCGTAGTCGCCGAGCTCCTCTTCGAGCCCGAAGACGAGGTAGCCCCGCCAGAAGGACTCGCCAGAGACGAAGAGCAACCCGTAGACGAGCTCGAAGACTAGGAGGTGCCACCAGACTAGCTCGGCGCCGCCGGGACCGCGCTGGTAGAGCCCTCGGAACTGCGGATAGAAAGACAGAAAGGAGTCAGTCGTCGCCGCGAAGACGACCAGCGGCACCATGGCGAGGTATAGCCCCATGTAGAGCTTCCACCCGCGCCCGGCCTGCGAGACCGCGAAGCCAAAGTCGCCAAGCCTGCGCTTCAGCACGACGCGGATGCAGAGCATGGGCAGGAGCATCCGGAAGAGGACGCTCATCAAGCAGAAGTAGAAGAAGGGGTACTGCGACGTGAGCGCGGACGGCGGGAACACGTCCGCGAGGTGGGTCTGAAAGAAGGCCGCGCGCCCGAAGTACCAAAAGATGGTGAAGAAGAGCAGCCCGGACAGGATCACGAACGCGGGCTGAAACGCGAGCTTCAGCGGGCGGGCCGGCGCTGTCATGGGAGCGCCGTCATGGCGTCAGAGCGAGATGGTGCGGAGGTCAGCCGCGACCTCGAAGTCCGCGTCGGTGGCGCGCCGGACGTCGTCGAGCGTCACGCCAGGCGCGAGCTCGCGCAGGACGAGCCCCTGCCCGCGCGTGACGTCGAACCAAGCGAGATCGGTCATGATCGCGTCCACACAGGCCCGCCCCGTCAGGGGGAGCGCGCAGGTCTTCTTGATCTTGGAGTCGCCGTCTTTGCTCTGGTGAGTCGTGACGACGATGACGCGACGCGCGCCGGCGACGAGGTCCATCGCACCGCCCATGCCCTTCACGCGCTGGCCGGGGATCATCCAGTTGGCGAGGTCACCGTTCTGGCTGACTTCGAGCGCGCCGAGGACCGTGAGGTCGACGTGGCCCCCCCGTACCATGGCGAAGCTGTCGGCGCTCGAGAAGAAGGACGCGCCCGGGAGCACGGTGACGGTCTCCTTGCCGGCGTTGATGAGATCAGGGTCTTCGTCGCCCTCGAAGGGATAGGGGCCGACGCCGAGGATACCGTTCTCGGAGTGGAGGACGACTTCGACTCCCGGCGGCAAGAAGCTCGCCACGAGCGTCGGGATGCCGATGCCGAGGTTGACGTAGTCGCCGTCGCGCAGCTCTTGGGCGATGCGTTGGGCCATCTGCTCGCGGGTGAGGGGCATGGTCAGCTCCAAGGCGCCGGGCGCCGGGTCGAGTCGGCCGATCAGGCCGGGCGCTTGCGGACGGTGCGGCGTTCGATGGGCTTCACGTAGTTCGCCCCCTGAACGAGGCGCTTCACGTAGATACCGGGCACGTGGATCTGGTCGGGATCGAGCGCCCCCGCCGGGACGAGCTCTTCGACCTCGGCGATGGTGATGCGCGCCGCCGTGCAGATTATGGGGCTGAAGTTGCGGGCGGCCATCCGGAACACGAGGTTGCCGTGCGTGTCGCCGCGCCAAGCCCGCACGATGGCGAAGTCGGCGAGGATCGGCTTCTCGAGCACGTACCACTTGCCGTCGATCTCGCGCGTCTCCTTCCCATCGGCCACGACGGTGCCGTAGCCCGTAGGCGTGAAGAAGCCGCCGATGCCGGCGCCACCCGCTCGGATGCGCTCGGCGAGCGTGCCTTGCGGGACGAGCTCCACGTCGAGCTCGCCGGACAGCATCTGCCGTTCGAACTCTTTGTTCTCGCCGACGTAGCTCGACACCATCTTCCGGACCTGCCGGTTCTCGAGGAGCACGCCGAGGCCGTTGCCGTCGGTGCCGCAGTTGTTCGAGATGATGGTGAGGCCCTTCGTGCCGCGAGCCCGAAGCGCCGTGATGAGGTTCTCGGGGTTGCCACACAGCCCAAAGCCGCCGGCCATGAGGGTCGCGCCGTCATGGACGTCGTGGAGGGCCGCCGCCGCCGACTCGAAGATCTTGTTCATCAGGTGGGGTACTTCACGTGGGGTTCTTCACGTCGATGACGTCGACGACGCACTGAAGGGGCTGGCCCGCCAGTGGGTGGTTGAAGTCCGCGATGACGGCATCGGGGAGGACCTCGACGATCCGGCACACGAGCTCGACACCCTCGGGCGAGCGCATGGGGAAGCGCATGTCTTTTCGGACCTCGACCTGAATCGGCAGCGCGCTCCGTGCGATACGCTTCACGAGGTCTTCGTTGCGCTCGCCGTAGGCGTCTTGCGCTTGTACCGTGAAGCTCTTGCGATCGCCTGCACGGAGGCCCATGAGCGCGCGCTCGAAGCCCGGCACGAGCTGTCCGGCGCCGCAGTACAGCTCGATCGGATCGTTCGCTGAGGTCTCGTCGACGAGCGTCCCGTGGGCGTCGTTCATGACGTACCCGATCCGGATGACGCTGTTCTTGGTGATGCGCATGTGTCTCCCCCGGCCGAGTGTGCCCGGCGCCCCGAGTCAGCACGAAGTCCAAAGGCGACCCGCGTAGGCCAACCACCGGAAACCACGAAGAAAACGGGAAAATACCACCTGCACGAAGGCGGGAAGTACGATAGCGAGCGCCACCAACAGGTGTCAAAGGAATTCCGGCCAATACGGGATATAGTGGGGCGATGGAAAGCATGCCCGCTACGGCCCCTACCCTGCCTCCGAAGCCCCCTGCCGACGCCGCCACGGTCCTGCTCCTGAGGCTGGGAGCCCAAGGCTCCCTGGAGATCTTCCTCTGCCGCCGAAGCACCAAGTCCACCTTCATGGGCGGCGTCTACGTCTTCCCGGGTGGACGGGTCGATGCGGCTGACGCTGGACCCGCGCTGCGGGTCGCCACGAGAGGGCGCGACGCCGACGCCTGCGCCGCCATGCTCGGCCTCTCGGCAGACCGAGCCGTCGCGCACTGGATCGCGGCAATTCGAGAGACCCTCGAAGAAGCAGGCGTCTGGCTCGGGGACCCAGCAACGGTCGCGACAGCGGCGATGTGCCTAGAGCTCACTGCAACCAAAGACGACGGGGCGGCCTTCGCCTCCATGGTCACTCGCTATGGCCTCCGCTTCGACCTCTCGCGGCTACGCTACTTCGCCCATTGGGTGACCCCTACCGTCGAGCCGAAGCGCTTCTCGGCGCGCTTCTTCATCGCGGAGCTCCCCGCCGACGAAGCCGCCGTCATCGACGGGCAGGAGATCATCGACGGCAAGTGGCTCACCCCGGCCGACGCCATCGCGCGATACCAAGCGAGGGAGTTCGACCTCGCCCCACCGACCTTCCACTCCCTGATGGTCCTCGCCGCCGCCACGGACATCCCAGCCGCGCTCGCCCTCGCGGCGGACGCGCCGGTCGTGTTGCACACCCCCGAAGCGGTGTTCGAAGGAGGCCGCCTGTCGCTCGTGCTCGCCGGAGACGTCGCGCACCCGTCGACGCCGGGCGGTGAGCTACGGCGCTTCACCCTCATCGACGGTTGTTGGAACTACGAAGGGGCGCTGTGATCACGGACTGACGGGCAGGCAGCCAAGAGGCACCGGATCGCGCTCTATTGGTTGCGCCGCCGAGCCTGTGCGCGATCCGCCCTTCGGAGCCCAGAGAGGCGGAACGCCTACGGGACCGCCGAACAGGGACCGCCGAACAGGGACCGCCGAACAGGGACCGCCGAACAGCAGGAGGTCGTGAGGCTCAAAGCCAGCGTGAAAAGGAGGGCGATTTTGTGGTACCTCCGGATGACGATTTAGGCCCACGTCAAGCCGTTGACGTCGCGGGAGGAAGAGGGTGACAATCAGTCAATGGAGGCTGCATGCGCGAAACTGGAAATGAGCTGGGGTTTCGACTTCTCACCGCTATGATGGCGTTCGCCTGGGCTGCGTGCGGCAGTCCGGGCAGCGACGGCGGCCCGGCACGGATCGCATCGGATTCTACGGGCGAGCCAGAGGACGGTTCGGTCAGCGTCGAGACGCGCTCCACGGACGCGCCAACGCCGGACGTGGGCGGTGCCCCCGAGCTCGGCCCGGAGCCTTCGGATGCCATGGACGAGTTCGACGATCCCGCGCCCGACGCGTCAGGTCCGGAGGTTGCGCTCGGCGACGCCTCCCCGGAAGACGTCGGCCTGCCTGCAGGGGACGACGTCCACGCTGGGGACACATCGAGCGCGGACGCCGTTTCGGAGGACATCAGCCCGACCGAGCCGGACGTGTGCGAGCCGGATTGTGGGGACCGTGAATGCGATGATGACGGCTGCGGCGGCACGTGCGGGACCTGCCCGACGAGCGCTCCCACATGTATTGACGGCTATTGCGTCGGGCAGTGCACCCCCGTCTGCGGTGGCGCGGAGTGTGGTGAGGACGGGTGCGACGGCGTCTGCGGGACGTGCGCGGCGGGCACCTTCTGCAACGTGAGCGTGTGCGACCTCGGCACCGAATGCGCCGCGCTGATCAAGTGCTCGAACGAATGCGGCGCCGACCAGAGCTGCCTGGACGAGTGCTACGGAGCCGCTAGCCTCGACGGCTTGACGGCGCTCACCGATCTTCAGGTGTGCCTGCTCAGCGAGTGCTCCGGCGCGGGCAACAAACTCGCGTGCACCGCAGCCAACTGCCTCGTGCCATACACGACGTGCTTCGCGGGCACGCTGGGGTCCGGCAACTGCAGCGCGCTGCGAGCCTGCAACGCCGACTGCGGCACGGACAGCGTCTGCATCAACGCGTGCACGAGCCAAGCCACGTTCGATGCCGTTGGGCTGTACCTCACCTACGTCGGCTGTCTCGCCACGGAGTGCCCGACCGGTTCGCCCCTCGCGTGCTACGCCGGCGCCCTCGCGGGTGCCTGCAAGCCCCTGCTCGACTCGTGCGAGGCACAGCCATGAGCCCTTGCCGGGGCCCTATTGGCAGCTACTTCCGGTCTTCACATCCGTGGCCTTGATGAGCCCGAGGAGCGTCGTCACGAGGCTGTCCAAGTCCGCGAAGTCCACCGCCGTCGTCGTTCCGCCGCCATAGGCCGCCAGCAACGAGGCGCCCGCCTTCGCACCCGACGCGTCGATGACGTGGAGGGTCACCGTGGTTGGCGAGCCGGCGAGGTTCGTGAGGCGGTTGGTAGGACCGAATTCCGTGACGGTTATCGCGCCCGCAACGCATTCGTCCGGACACGCACCGGCCAGCGTGCAGCCATAGTCCGGGCACGGCTGACCGGGGCCACACGCGAGGTCCTGGATGGCGCACACGTTACTCGTCCACGGCACGGCGTTGGCCGGCGGCACGCAGACGCCCGACTCGCAGATGGCGTCAGGTCCGCAATCGGAGGGATTCACGCAACCCAGCCCGTAGCGCATGCGCTTCGCCTGAACCCGTGGGTGGAAGAAGGATGTTGCCGCCGTGTCCTCCGTCTCTCCCCCATCGGACAGCACGATGAACACGTTCGGTCGGCACGCGCTCGCCGGATCATGACAGCTGCCGTCCACGCACTCGTAGTGCGCCGAGGCGCAGTCCGCTGTGACGGCGCATGGCTTGCCTTCGACGAGCACAAACTTCCGGAGGTACTCCCCGGCATAGAACACTGTCTTTCCGAGCGGAGTGGCACCGTCGCAGCGCAGCTCCGGTGCCTTGTGTGTGAGGCACTTTTCCGCAATGCAGATGTTCGACGCGCAATCCCAGTCGTTCACGCAGGTGGCGCCAGTAGACTGCAACGTCTCGACGCCATCGACCCAGCTCAGCAGCTTGCTCTGATCCGCTCCAGCAACGGGCGGCACGGCCACGACCTCGGATAGATGAGCGTCGAACCACGCGCCTGCGATGTGTTGGTCGTCGTCCCCCGTGATCTTGTCCAGTCCCTCGTAATAGCCTTCATCGCAGTCTCCCCAGTTGCCCTGACGTTGGGGGAAGTGCACCAGCCCGATCTGCGCGGCCTTCGCGGCTTCATTGGTGAGGAGCGTGGACAGGGCCTTCTTGACGAGGCCGATCCGCGTCTTAGGAGAGACCGGGTCGTCGCAATTCGGGTACTCCCACGGTGGGCAGTCACCTTCGAAGCACAGGCTGGCGGGCTCCCCAGTCGCCACGATCTCGTTCATGGACCCGCTCGTGTCGACCACCAAGAGGACGTTTGCCTGCACGGGTTCGCACTGGCCGTCGTTGCAGGAGGTGCTGGCCGGGCACGGGAGCGGGACGTAGCCCGTGCCCAGGCTGTTACAGGCGACCCGCACGGCACCGTCGCACGTGGGCGGCGAGCCCGGCTCGCAGATTGGAGCCATGCACTCGCCCAAATCGCAGACCTCCCCGGTCGCGCATGGGACGTCGGTCGCGCTTGAACCATCCGCCGTACAGACGCGCTGAATCGTCCTCCCGCCGCATGTGGCGGTGCTCTTGGTGCAGACGTCGGGTACGCACTTTCCGGTGGAGTCGCAGTGCGACACGTCGTCGCAAGAGCAGGGGAGGGGCGCGGCGATTTCCTCGTCAGCTTGGATCGCGTCCTCCCCGGCGACTGGAACGTCCCCAGCGACGTCGGGCTCGCCTTCTGGCTCTGGCCCGGCGTCCGGCGTCAACGACACCGTATCGGCCGGCTCGTCCTTGACGTCTTCTAAAGCGGCGGTTTCGTCGTGGACGTCCCCCGGCGGGGACCCCACCATCTGCGATGCCGCACCGCAGCCGAGGATCCCGAGCGCGAGGCAGCTACTTAACCACGGCCACAGACGAAGTTGGTTCATGCCGCGGAGTATCGGGAGTCGGCTCCCTGTCGTCAATCGGGGAGGGCCAGTTCCCGCTTGCGCTTGGGCATCGGGCCCGAAATGCCCACCCGTGCGCCCGTCGCGTCACCGAGCCCGCCACCGACAGCGACTCGTCAAAGGCCTGCTCGGAGTCCGGCGCGGAGCCAACCGCGAGTCCAAGTCCCTAGCTGCGCCTCGGCTCATCTTCGGCTCGACGCTGCCGGTGGGCTCCGGTACAGTCGCGGCCCATGAGTCACTCGCTTGCTGCAACGTTCCTGCTCACGAACCTGACCGCCTGCAAGGCAGGGGACGTGCGTGTGCTCGCTCGCTCGACGGGGCGAACGAGCGCCGCGGCGTTCTCCGTCCGGGACGCGGCCAGCGAGTGAGGCCCCGGAGGGCAGAGCCGATCGTTCGGGTCGGGGTAGCCTTCGGGCTGATGGCGGTGTTCGCTCTCGGGACGGGCGGGCCGGCCGCGGCCTTGACGCTCACGAAGGTCTCTGAGACATCCGTTGTCACCGGGATCACGCGACTCCACTACACGACCACCAGCCCGACGACCCACACATGGGTGGTCGTGGTCGACCTATGTAGCGATCGCGTGCACGTCGCCACGACGAAAGCGCCCAACGCGACCCAGACGCCGGCGACCTGGGGGGCCTCGCAGGGCGTGCGATTGGCGGTCAACGGCGACTTTTACAAGACGGGTCCGGTGAGGGTCTACGGTGACGCAGTCGGCGACGGGAACCCATGGCCGGTGTCGCAGACGGGACTTGCTGCGGGCAACTCCACGGAGTGGTTCTACAAAGATTATGGGTGGATCGCCTTCGGCCATGATTGGGTCGACTTCACGCACACCAAACAGGTGAAGAACACGTCGGCGACCGCGACCGGCTGGAAGCCCGATACGGTCGCGCCGGAGATCCGGCCCGGCACACTCTCACTCGTCAGCGGCTTCCCCGAGGTCGTCATCGACGGAGCGGCAGTGACCTGCGCCGACCCGACCGCGACGACCTGTTTCCCCGACCGCAGCGACATGCGCGCGAGGCATCCGCGTACGGCGATCGGCCTCACGGCCGACAGGCAGACGCTCATCCTAGCTGTCGTCGACGGTCGCACGGCGACATCGAAGGGCATGTACGGTACCGAGCTGGCGTCACTCATGAAACAGCTCGGTTCGGATGTCGCGTTCAATCTCGACGGCGGCGGGTCCAGCCAGCTGTGGGTGAACGGAACGGGGACCGTCAACGACGCTGATGGCAACAACAACGGCAACGGCCTGCGGCCCGTCGCGAACCACCTCGGCATCCATGGAGGTACAACGACCGGCTGGCCGCTGCGGCCCGGGCACTGTGTCGCAGAGCCTCCTTGCGGCCTCATCGGCCCGGGCGGCGGCATCGTCGACAACCTCGACGAGTGCTTCCAGACCTTTGGCCCCGCTCAGTATTGGCGGACGGAGAAAGCGGGGTATGGGGGACAGCTGCGCTGGACGAACGCGTCGTCCGGGACGGTTCCCTACAACTGGGCTTGGTGGCAGCTGACCTTCGAGGAGGCAGGTCAGTACCGCATTGAGTACTACGCCACCCCGTCCTGGTCGTTGTTTAAGAATGTGCACTACGGGATCCGGACGGCGGACGGGCTCACCGAGAAGACCATCAACCCGACGGAAGAGTTGGGCTGGACCGCACTCGAGGAGGTGAGCTTCGCGGCCGGCGGTGGCCAGTGGGTCGCGGTCTACGACGACGCGGGCGGAACGGTCGCGGCGGGCCAGCACCTGACGGCGGACGCCATCCGTCTCGTGCGCCTCGACCCCTGGTGCGGCGACACCATCTGTAACGGCACCGAGACATGCACCGGCTGCGAGGGCGACTGCGGACCCTGCGAGAGCTGCGGCAATGGCACCTGCGCGACGAGTGAAGGCTGCGAGGCGTGCCCGCAGGACTGCGGACCCTGCGAGACATGCGGCAATGGCATCTGCGCGGCCAACGAAGGGTGCGACGGGTGTCCAGAGGATTGCGGAGCCTGCGTTGGATGCGGGGACGCGAACTGCACGGGGAGCAGCGAGGGGTGCGCGGACTGCCCCGACGGCTGCGGGGCTTGTAGCCCGTGTGGGGACGGCGAGTGCGGCGGTGACGAGGGGTGCCTCACGTGCCCCGACGACTGCGGACTCTGCCCATCGCCTCCCGATCCGGGGAGCGACGCGGTAGCCGAAGCGGAGGGGGAGCCGGACGCCACGGCGGCCGACGATGAGCCCTTTGACGTTCTGGTCGCGTTCGACGCCCGCGGGGACGCGGACCACGCCGAACCCGGTCTCGACACCGGGAACCGACTCCAGGACGCCACTCATGCCTCGCAGGACGACGACGTCTCGGCGGTCGACGAGCTCGCCGACGTCCGCGCCCCCGCAGGGACGGTCGGTGACACCCCTTCGGGTCCCACCCCAGCCCGTGGCTATCCTGCGGCGGCGGACCCCGGGTGTGCTCAGACCATCGGTTCCGGCCCCGCAGGTTCCCGGACAACTCCCTCGTGCGGCCTCGTCCTGGCGCTCGGTTCCTTGTTCTGGGCCCTGCGCCGCCGCGCCCCGGCTCGACCGGCCTGACTTGCCGGGCGGCGCGCGCTGATTCGGCCTCGCAGGAGCCTCCGAGAGGGATGGAGCGCAGCCGGACTTCGGGCACTTGCGCGCCTGGGCAGCTACCCCCCGGCCGGTCCGCTCGTGCGGACTTACCGCCGTACCTCTAGCGGCATTGGCGGCAACGATCTGATCATGTTGTGGACTGGAACCAACGACGACACCATCGCCTCTCACTACGTGTTGCTGCACCCGGGCGACGCGGGCTCGCCCGACGACGACGACCCGGAGCTCCTGGACCGGGCAATGCCGGCGAACGCCACCTATCCTCGGCGACACGACTGTTGCGGTTCATGATCCGACGATGCTCCTCGTACTGCTCCCACGTGATGTGACCATCATTCGCCCGTCCACCGGGTGACGGCCGAGCCCGTGCTCGTGCCTGATCCGGCAGACGCCCTCCGTGCTGACCATGCAGGCGCACACCGGCGCCTCCGGACGGCACTCCCGGCCAAAGAGGCGGCAATCGGTCGGCTGGAGTTGGCCGGTCATGATAACGCTGCACCGGCAGTCGGCGGCGTTGGCGCGTTCGCTCACGGGGGGGCCGCCGCGAGCTCGGCAGCTCACCTCGCGGCGGGCGCGCTCCACCACCCGCTCGAGGCGCGCCTGCAGCGCACGCCCGCGCTCGAGGTCACGGAACGTCAGGAACGGTCTAAGTCGATTTAGGTGCCATGGCCGATCTGGCACTCTACGGCGGATAGGGCCTTCGATTGACTTCGCCATCCAGACTCAGCGAGACGCGGGGGCCCGAAGGCCCGCGGTATCACCCATCGTGTGGACTTGAACGACTCCGCACGAGGATGGCCGGCGTGCGGGCAGGCGCGGTGAGCGCCGTTCGGGGCAAGTCCTGAACGACCACGATGGGGCATTGGCCCCGAACCGGTCTCACGCTCTTTGGGGCACCGGGCCCTCACACAGTGCTGGTTTCGAGTTGGCGGGGACGCTCTCGGCTCACGCCGGCTGGCGCGGACGGCGTAGAGGAAAGCACTACCGGACCTTCGAACAAGGGCCTTCGAACAAGGACCGCCGAACTCGACCTCGAACTCGACGCGTCGGTTCTGCTTCAGAGCCGCGGGTGCGTCCGAATCTACGAGTGGTTTGGCCTCACCGAAGCCACGCTGCTCGAGGAGCGACGCCGAGATCCCCTTGTTCACGAGGAACTCGTAGACCTGGAGCGCACGGCAGCGGCGTACGTCCAAAGATCTCGAACCCGAGATCGATGCGCCCGATGATGGCCGCGACGTCGAGCCCGAGGCCGTACGTGAGCTCGTGGCCGAAGTCTCGGCCGACGAAGCTGACCTCCTCCGTGCGGATTCGAGTGCCGACGTTCAGGGCGAGTGCGACGCGCTCACTGCGGTAGTCGGTGATGAGCCCAGCGAGGACGCCGAAGCCGGGGTCGCCCATGAACTTCTCTCCATCACCAGTCGGCGGAAGCGCTCCCCCAAGTGACGTTTGGACGAGGCACTCACTCCGACAGTGCACGCAACGACGCTGCAATCTGGGCCTTGGTGCTTTCTCCCTTGGCAACGGCCATCGTGAGCTCATAGACGGCCTCGGTGCCGGTCTCGATGGGCGAGCCGTTCAACTCGAGGAACACGAGCGCCGCGGCGAGTCCGATCCGCTTGTTGCCATCGACGAAGGCGTGGTTCTGAACGAGATGGAAGTGGTACGCAGCAGCCATCTCGAACAGATCGTTGTGAACGAACTGCCCTGCGAAAGAGGCCTGTGCCTGTGCTACGGCAGATTCCACAAGCGCCGCGTCGCGCAAGCCCGGGCTGCCGCCAAAGCGCTCGATCTGGAAGGCATGAATCGCGATCACGTCCTCGACGGTGAGGAACACTGGCTCGTTCACTTCGCGAGCTTCTCGAAAGCGGAGGCGTGGCGTTCGGCGACTCGGAGAGAGGCGGCGCGGACGCGTTCACTGTGAGAGTCGCGCAGTGGGCGAATGATGAGTGCGTCGCCGTCAGTGCTGATGTCGAGCGTTGTGTCCTTATCGATGCGCAGCAGCTCGAGCACCGGCCTGTCGATGATCAGTCCGAGGCTGTTGCCAACGACGCTAAGCTTCTTCTGCACTGTAACCTCCGGCGGCGACCTGTTGGAGTGTCGTCATAACTAGGTTATAACGACTCGGCGTGAGCATGCAACACTGCCCGCCATTGTGCGCCCCTCCCGTCACCCCGAATCCGTCGCTGTTGTGGGGCTACGTGGGGGGAGACGAGGCGACGATCTCGACCTTCACCTCCGATGCGTCGCCTCGGCACTCCGCGAGGTCGCTACTTCGGACCTCCCAGACGGGCACGGCCTCCTTCGGGGGGAGCTCGTCGTCTCGGTCCCGGAACTTCCGGACCCAATCGACGAACGCCGCCACGACGGCGGGCGGCCGCTTCTTTAGGGAGGATCGCCTTCGGGCTCGGCTTCGCGGCGTCACGCGTGAACAGCAAGTCATCATTTGGAACTTCAACGAGAATCAACCCGGCTCGCCTTGCCGGGACGACGTCGCGGAGAACTCTGGACTGCCTCGGCGACGCCGCTCGGTACCGTTTCCCGAGTGGTCACGTTCCTCAAGGCGGAGGACATGCTCACGCGGGACGCGCAGAAGCGAGTCGTCGCCGTGGACATGCAGGCGCTGCTCGGGCGGTGGTCGCAGGACTAAGAACTCACGCATGGACCCCGAACCGGTCTCACGCCCTTGCGGGCACCGGGCCCTCACGCAGTGCTGGCTTCGAGTTGGCGGGGTGGCTCTCGGCGAGCGCCGGCTGGCGTGAACTGCGTAGAGGGAAGCTCTACCGCACCTTCGAACAAGGACCGCCGAACTCGACCTCGAACTCGACGCGTCGGTTCTGCTTCAGAGCCGCGGGTGCGTCCGAGTCTACGAGTGGTTTGGCCTCACCGAAGCCACGCCGCTCGAGGAGCGACGCCGAGATCCCTTTGTTCACGAGGAACTCGTAGACCTGGAGCGCACGGCGGAGGCTGAGATCGTAGTTCTGCGCGTCGGTGCCTTCGACGCTCGCATGGCCCGAGACGAAGACGTGGAGGAGCGGCGTCTCGTTGTTGACCTGGTACGCGGCGATGGCGTCAGCGACGTCGTTCAGCGTCGACTGTGACTCGGCGGAGAGCAGGTCTCGGGCCCTCTCGAAGTAGGCTCGGCCGAGCTGGAGACGGCACTGGACGATCGTCTTGGCGACGGCCACGGTGACTTCGTCCGGGCAGCCGTCGCGGTCCTCGAAGCCGTTGACGGTCTCGGGCTTCTCGGTGCACGCGTCGGCAGAGTCAAGGATGCCGTCGTGATCGTTGTCGAGCTCGGGGCAGCCGTCCTGGTCCTCGTAGGCGTCGAGATCCTCACGGTCGTTCGGGCAGAGGTCGCGTGCGTCGGCGATACGGTCGCCGTCGATGTCGCCGTCCGGGCAGCCGTCGTCGTCGTCGATGCCGTTGTTGTCCTCCGGATCGAGTGGGCACTTGTCCGCGACGTCGAGGAGGTTGTCGCTATCGTTGTCGAGCTCGGGGCAGCCGTCATCGTCGCCGAAGCCGTCCTTGTCTTCGGCCGAGAGCCGGCAGTCGTCCTCGGTGTCGAGGATGCCGTCGCCGTCGCTGTCATCATGGCTGGGGGCCCACATCAGGCCGGCGGTGAAGCGGAAGTCCGGCGCGCCGTAGCCTTCGATGAGGCCAGCGCCGACGGCGACCTCGAGCCCGAGCCCATCGACGATCCACCACTTCGGCCCCGCGAGCAGCTCGAGGGTCGTATCCTCGACGCTGGAGAAGGGGTCGAGCAGCGGCGTACGCCCAAAGATCTCGAACCCGAGATCGATGCGCCCGACGATGGCCGCGACGTCGAGCCCAAGGCCGTAGGTGAGCTCGTGGCCGAAGTCCCGGCCGAGGAAGCTGACCTCCTCTGTTCGGATGCGAGTGCCGACGTTCAGGGCGAGTGCGACGCGCTCACTTCGGTAGTCGGTGATGAGCCCAGCGAGGACGCCGAAGCCCGGGTCGCCCATGAACTTCTCTCCATCGCCGGTCGGCGCGGTCATACCGAGGAGCAGACCGAGGCCGAAGCCGCCCACGCGGTTGTCGACGATGGTCCCCCGCAGTCGCACCGAGAGGTCGCCGAGTCCGGCACCGGTGAGCGGCGCAATCGCCGTCACGCCGTCGCCGCTGCCGGTGGTCAGGATGAGCGGGAGCCCGACGTCGAGCTGAAGCACGTCCCAGAGGCCAATACCGAGGTTGACGTCCGCGATGGACTGAAAGTCGACGATCGACTGCTCGTTACTGCCCACGACGAGCCGCAAGCTCTGCCTCTCGCCGTGGAAGCGGAGGTGCCCGTACGGCTGCCACTTCGGGGCGACCAGGCTCTGCTCGACCGAGAAGGACCGGAAGCGTCCACCCGCGGGCCAGAAGTTCTCGATGTTTACGTTGCCGACGGCCTGCTGGGCCGACGCCGCGTCCGGCAGGCAGAACGCGACGACGAGCAGCGTGCCCGCGTGGCGAGCTGTGCTGAAACGACGACGACGCAAAAGGAGCGAGAGGGCGACCAGGGCGAGGAGCGCCACGCCGAGGCCGGTGCGCCCACGCGCCCCCGTCCCGCTTGCAAGATCGCAGCGGAACACGTTGTCACCCGACACGATGGCCTTCGAGAAGTCGTCGTCCGTCACCTTGGGGTCGGTATCGTTGTCGAGCTCGTCTCCGTCACCGACGCCGCCGCCGTCCGTGTCGAACTTCGTCGGATCCGTCCCGTGAACGTCGAGCTCGAGCTTGTCACTGATGCCATCGCCATCGGTGTCGGCGCGCGTCGGATCCGTGGGCGAGATCGATGTGCAATCGCGCTCATCAGCCGTGGCTCCCTTACACGGATCCGTCTCCACTATGTCGGGGAGCCCGTCACCATCGGTGTCGAGTCGACCGTCCTGCGGGTCGAGCGGATCGGACTCCCCCGCGTCGACGCGGCCATTGCCGTCCTTGTCTTCACCGCCGTCGGTGAGCCCATCGTCATCCGTGTCGGCGTTCTTCGGGTCCGTGGTGGCCTTTGGGTCGGCGTCCGGGATGAAGGCTCCCGCGTCGGTGTCAGAGGTGCCCACGGTCTCTCCGACCTCGGTCCCGTCACCCACGCCGTCGCCATCGGTATCGGCGACGGTCGGTGAGGTTCGCGTCGCAGAGACCTCGAGGCCGTCGGCCAGCCCGTCGTCGTCGGTGTCCGCGTCGAGAGGATCCGTCCCAAAGGTGTCTTCGGCGTCATCGCTGAGGCCATCACCATCGTCGTCAAGGTCAGCACAGTCGAGAAGCGAGTCGCCATCGGTGTCAACGACGCCCTGCGCCGGGGGCGTGTCGTCCTTCGAGAGCGGGTTCGTCCCGCAGACGGCTTCGGAGACATCGAGGACGCCATCGCTGTCATCGTCGTCGTCCGCACAGTCGAGCAGGTCGTCGCTGTCCGTGTCGACGAGCTCGTCGAGGCTCGGCGAGTCCGACGCGTCGAGCGGCGCCGTTCCACACAGCGCTTCGACGCCATCGGCGATCCCGTCGCCGTCGCTGTCCACTTCGGCTCCGTCGCACTTCCCGCTCCCGTCCTTGTCTACCGGAGTGGAGGTCGCGTCGGTTGGGTCGGTGCCGCACTGGCGCTCGACACCATCGTCGGAATCGTCGCCGTCAGTGTCCTTTCGAAGCGGGTTCGTCTCGTCCGAGTCGGCTCGTCCGTCGCGATCGCGATCTTCGATGGCGTCGCTGAGACCGTCGCCATCGGTGTCAGACTTCGTCGGATCGGAGCCTTGGCACGCGGTCGCTACCCCGTCGCCGAGGTAGCAACTGTCGACTTCGGTCTTGTCCGAGAGCCCGTCGCCGTCGGTGTCGAACTTAGTGGGGTCCGTCTCCGTCCCCGTCAAGATGCCGTCCTGGCTTTTGTCCTCGTCGCCGTCGAGGAGCCCGTCGCCGTCGGTGTCTGCGACGACGGGATTGGACCCGAGCAGGAGCTCCGCCACGTCCGGCAGGCCGTCGCTATCGTCATCGGTGTCGACACAGCCCACATCGCCATCTCCGTCGATGTCTGTGAGCTCGGCGATGTCCGGCTTATCGCCTTTGATGAGCGGGTCTTTGCCACACAACGTCTCGCTCAGGTCGGGTACGCCATCGCCGTCATCGTCGGTGTCAACCGTGTTGCAGGTGCCGTCTTTGTCCGTGTCGACGGGTGCACTCGCTGCCGACGTCGGACTCGTACCGCAGAGGCTCTCTAGAACATCGGGCCACCCGTCGCCGTCATCATCGGTCTCGAGCGCATCGCACTGCCCATCGGCGTCGGCATCGTTGGGCTTCGAGGTCGGCTTGCCTGGATCGGTGCCGCACTCGCCTTCGAGCTGATTGGACCAGCCGTCGCCATCGAAGTCCGCGTCCGGATCGCGCGAGTCACACAGCCCATCGCCATCGGCGTCAGCCGGGGTGTCCGTCTCATCTTTCGCCAACGTGCCACAGAGCTCTTCGACGAGATCAAGCGCGCCGTCGCCGTCGTCATCGTCATCGATGACGTCGCAGGCGGTGTCGCTGTCCGTATCCACTGGCTTGGACGCGGCGGAGCCCGGCGCCGTTCCGCACTGAGCCTCGGCGCCGTCGGTCCAGCCGTCTCCGTCGTCGTCGCTGTCGACTTTGTCGCAGAGAAGATCGTCATCTCCGTCGAGCCCAAGGGCCGTCGGGTTGTCCGCGACGTCCACCGGCGACGTGCCGCATTGCACCTCGAGAACGTCAGGCCAGAGGTCGCCGTCGGTGTCGTCGTCGAGGAGGTCACAGAGCCCGTCGAGATCGGTGTCGATGGGCGAGTCGGTCTCGTCGCTCGAGTCGGTCTTGCACAGGAGCTCTTGTTCATCGAGCCAGCCGTCATCGTCGTCGTCAGGATCGACGGAGTCGCAGAGCGTATCGCCGTCGACATTGAGACCCGAGTCGTCCGGGTTGTCGGCCGCGTTGGCGACAGAGGTCCCGCACGCGATCTCGAGGGCGTTGCTCCACCCATCGCCGTCTCGATCGGAGTCCCGCGTGTCGCAGGTGCCATCTTGGTCAGTATCGAATCCAGGCTGAATCGGGGTACTGCCGGCCGAGACTGGAGACGCGCCACAGTCGTTCTCGAGGGCATCGTCGAAGCCATCCCCGTCATCGTCGGGGTCGACCGCGTCGCACTGATCGTCGCTATCGAGATCGGGAGGCGTCGCGCCGTCGTCATCGGGATCCGAGCCGCAGATGATCTCTTCGGTGTCGTTGCTCCCATCCCCGTCGTCGTCGACGTCGATGCAGTTCGCGAGCCCATCGTCATCGAGATCGGCGGCCTGCTCCGGCGCCGGCTTGCTCGACGACACCGCGGGTTTGGAGTTGCACTGCAGCTCGAGCGCGTTCGGGACGCCGTCGTCATCGAAGTCAGCAGCCGCGCACAGGCTCGATGCGATGCAGTCGATGTCCAGGCAGTCCGCTTTGCCGTCGGCGTCGTTGTCGAGGGTGTCACTGCACTGCTGCTCGATGGTCCCACACTCGGCCGACACCGCGTCGAACACTCCGTCGCAGTCGCCATCGACCCCAGCGACGGCGCATTGAATCGGACCGCCCGGATAGATGTCGTCATTGTTCTTGGCCGTAAGGGGTTGAAGGACACAGGTGCTGAGCTCGATGGTGTCCAAGACCCCGTCTTGGTCATCATCGACGTCGACACAGTTCGGCTGCGGGTCGCCGTCGGTGTTGGCGATGGCGTCAGCGCCGGGCAAGCTGCCTGCGTTCGCTGGATCGGTCCCGCAGGTCAATTCGAGCTGCGTCGAGACGCCGTCCGAGTCGAAGTCGAGCACGGTACACGCGGCGTTCGCGATGCAGTCGACGTCTGCACAGTCAGTCTTCCCGTCGCCATCTTCATCGGCGCCGCCGGTACACACCTCGGCGCAACGAAGCGTGAGCTTACCTTGAGCGCTACCAGCGCCGGCACAAGCAGCCACGTCGTCTACGGTCACGAAGAGCACTTCGCCGGCCCCGAGGGTCAACTGGCGATCCCCCGGCGCTGCACACGTGGTGGTCAAGTTCGCGGTGGTCGCGCCGGTGCAGTCGACGGGTGAGCACGTCACTCGAGAGAAGAAGGCGCCATACTGAACGCGCCCGAGGTTCTGAAGCTCGACGCGATAGTTGCCCGCCGTGGGCGCGACGAAGCGATAGACCGCGTCGGCGCCATCGCCACACGCGATGTCGTCGACCCCCGGATCGACGGTGATGGTCTGGCCGCAGCCGAGCGTCGTCGGCGCTGCGCACGTCTCACCCGCACACACCGTCTGAAGAGCACATGCCGAATCGAGGCAGTCGGGAGTCCCGTCGCAGTCGTCGTCGAGGCCGTTGTCGCACGCGCCGCCCGAGGTCGTCTCTACGCCGCCGGGCTTCACGAACGCGAGGGTGTCATCGCAGTCGGTAGCAGGCTGGCCTCCGAAGAGCGAGCAGGTGCTCACGAGGAGGCCGCCCTTCACGCCGAAGCCGTCGCCGTCCGCGTCGATGCAACCGTCTTGGCAATCCGCGACGTTGTCATCGTCGGTGTCGGTTGCACAGTCCGCAGCACAGGTCGGGACTAGCGGCGCACAGTCACGCGCATCACATCGACCATCGGAGTCGAGGTCAGAGAGGAGCTCGTCAGTGCTGCCGTCACAGTCGTCATCAATCGCGTCGCAGGTGCGTTCGGCACAGGTGCCGGCCTGAAACGGCGAGCCGTAGTGGCTGCCGGAGTTGGCGTAAGAGCTGGTCGTGGCTGCCAGGCACCAGTCGGTCGCGGCGTTGTTGCCGCTCCCTGACGGTGCGGCTGCAGTGATGAGGAAGGAGCGGCCGACGCCGCCAGTCGTCGCGTTTTGCAGTTCGCAAGCAAAAGACCTGCTGTCAACGCCATCGACGAGCTGCCCCCCTTGTTCCAGAGCCATCAACTCACCACCTGCAGCGAACTGAAGGCCAGTGCAGGCGAGCGTCGGCGAGAGGCCGTCCGCAGTAGCGACGCTGCCGAGCGCGACGACGGCGCGGCCGCCAGGCGGGATCGTCACGAGGCCGGTTATGACGCAGTCATCGCCGAAGTCGAGCCGCCCTGATTGAAGCTGAAGCGAGATGCCGCCCTTCGACACGTCGATAGTGGTCTGGCTTCGATTCAAGAGCTCGAACCACTGCTCGCCACTGGCGGTCGGGCTGAAGCGCGAGATATGAAGCTCAGTCATGACGAGTGCGCCCGACTCGAGGTTGCACGAGCCGCTACAGCCGTCTCCGGGCACTTTTGCCCCATCGTCGCAGGCTTCGTCGCCAGTTCGTTGTCCGTCGCCACACACGGCGCAAGCGGGTTCGTCAGCGTCGTCGATCGCATCGCAATCTTGATCGCCCGCGAGGCCACACTGTTCGGCCGCGCCGGGATTGGCGACGCTGGAGTCGTCGTCACAGTCGGCATCGAGGAAACCACAACCGGATCGGAACGCGGACGAGAAGGCCACGTCACCGTAGCCGTCGGTGTCGCCATCGATGCAGGTGTCGCAGGTTGCGGCTGAGTTCTCGGCGAGCCCATCCCCATCGACGTCACTGATCACGGCGAGCGAGAGGATCTCGACCCCTTGGTTGGCGTTGCTGAGCGCGTTGACCGTGTCGTAGAAGAGGCCGACCTGGTGCACACCGGTCGGCAAGGCCACGCTGAGCTGCATGATCGCGGCGGTCGGGACGTTCACCGACGCGATGACCCCCGGTTTGCCGACCCGACAGTTCGCAGGGGAGCTATCGAGACAAACGCCAAACACGTCCTGGCCTGGGACGCCGTCGCCGGAGAGGCGATAGGTCGCGACGAGGCGCGGTGCCGCCATAGTCGTCGGCACGGTAACGAGGCGCTCGACGACGAACCATCCACCATTGGGTGCAGCGGTGGCGATGCTGGCGGCGTCCACGGCGAAGCCGCCGATGCCCGTGCTGACGGGTTCATGTGTGAAGCCAGCGGGGTTGCCCGGCCCGTGACTGAACGCCGTCGTCGTGAAGCCACTCGCGCCTTGGTCGAAGGAGAGTCCCGTCAAGCACGCACTACATTCGACCCGAGCGGTGCAAACCGGATCGGCGCAGTCGACCTTGCCGTCGCCGTTATCATCCTTTCCATTCGCACAGTCCTCGAGCCCACAGTCCCCTTCGTCGAAGCCGTCCACGAGGCCGTCGCAGTCCTCATCGCCGACGCTCCCACAGACCTCTGCCGCGTCCGGGCTCACAGCGTCGTTCCCGTCGTCACAGTCGAGGAGGCATCCGGGGCCCGGGCTCACGCTCTGCGCATAGCCGTCGCCGTCCACGTCCCAGCAGACGTCGCACCCCACGACGTCGCCGTCTGGGATGGCGTCACCGTCGATGTCAGAGAAGAGGCGTAGGTGTTCGACGCCGACGCCGAAGCCACCACCGCCGCTGCCGTTCGTGCTGAAGTCGAGCGTAATGGTGAAGGTCGGGCCAGCCACGCCGGAGAGGTCGACGAAGATGTGATCGTTCGTGCCGTCGTAGAAACCGGGGGCGGTGTGGACGACACTGCCGGAGTTGGTGGTCGTGCTGTACTTGACCGACGCGGGACTGCAGGCCGGATCGTTGACGCAGACTCGGAATCGGTCCTCGCTGCCCAGCGTGGACGCCGCCCGACGGTAGACCACTTCGAGCGTCGGCTGCGGCATCGCCGTCGGCAGGGCGTACGCGCGCGTGATGGCTGCCGCCTGAGCGCTCATCGGCACGCCAGCGGGCCCGCCAGTTCGAAGTCTCGAGCCATCGAGGGCCCAGAGGCCGCCCGTTGGCGCGAAGCCATTGAACCCCGAATCGAACGCGGTCGAGACGCCGCAGAGATCGGTACAAGCCGGGTCCGAGGCACAGGCGCCGTCGGCGCAGTCCGCTCCGCTCGATCCGTCATCGTCCAGGCCATTGGCGCAGTCTTCGGCAGCGCCTGCGGGCCCGGAGATGGCTAGGGTGGCGACGACGAGGCTAGCGAAGAGAGGGCCCTTGGTCAGGCTATCTACCGACTTCATCGGACACCCCCACCCTGGTCGCATCGTCCACCGAACGTCAACTTTACCTCCACGCGCCGCGAAGCGCCTTCATCGGACAGGATCTCCTGATCGCCGAAACCGCGGGCCGGCGAGATGACCCGCGGTAGACCACGCGAAACGAGCGCGTCTCGCACGGCGCGAGCTCGTCTCAGCGAGAGTGCCAGCGTGTCGACAGACTCACCCTCATTGACGGTGTGGCCGTTGACGCTGACCTCCACGACGGGAGGCGCATCGGCCACCGCCATACGCTCCTTGATCTTGCCTGCGACGACACCGATGACGTTTCGTGCCTCGGCGTCGATGCTCCAGGACAGGCGGTCGAACACGACCCTCTCAGCGATCGCGAAGCCACACGGATCGTCGGCCGCCTCGGGCGGCGGTGCGCCGCCGGACCCTGCGATCTCGTCGGGGCAACCGTCGCGAACAGCCGCGGTCTCCGGCTCTGCCACCACGGGACACTGGTCAGTGCCATCGAGGACGCCGTCTCCATCATTGTCAGCCTCTGGACAGCCGTCGTCGTCTTGGTAGCCATCGGGATCTTCGGGCGCATCTGGGCAGCGGTCGACGACGTCGAGTTTGCCATCGCCATCGACGTCGCTGTCCGGGCAGCCGTCGTCGTCCTTCAGTCCGTTCATGTCCTCAGCTCGCTGTGGGCACTGATCGTCGGCATCGGCCACGCCGTCGCCATCATTGTCGGCTTCCGGGCAGCCATCGAGGTCGGCATAGCCGTCCTTGTCTTCCGCCTCGAGCGGGCACACATCGATGGCGTCATCGATGCCGTCGCCGTCACCGTCTGATTCGCGGGGCGCCCATGAGACACCCGTCAGAAAGCGAAAGGCTGGCGTCCCGACACCCTGCACGAGCCCCACTGCGGCGCCGGCTTCGATAGCCAGGTTCGGGACGACCCACCAGCGAACACCGAACATCCCCTCGAGCCCGCTGCTTTCCTGGCTAGAGAAGGGATCTTCGAGCGGGGTCTTTCCGAAGACCTCGAAGCCGAGATGCACATGAGAAGGCCACGCTCCAACGTCGACGCCGAGCCCATACGTGAGCTCGTGGCTGTAGGTGCCGTTTAGAAAGGTGGCTTCTGCCGATCGAATTCGCGTCCCAACGTTGAGCGCGAGCGTCGCGTACGTGGAACGGAGCTCATTGATGATGGCGAGATGCACACCGACGCCGGGATCGCCACGAAAGCGGTCTTCGTCGCCGGTCGGAAAGCTCAGGCCGAGAGAGAACGCCAAGCCGTAACCGCCATCGGTGCTGTCCACAGCCGCCCCCTTGAGGCGCATCACGAGATCACCGAGCCCTGCCCCATCCGTGCGAGCGATCGGCGCGATGGCAGTGACGTCCGGGGCAGACGACATCTCGAGCGCTAGCGGCAGGCCAATGTCGAGCTGCATGAACCCGAAGAGTCCAATGCCGAGGTTGATGTCGGCGTACGTCGCCGTGTCGACAAGGACCTCGGTGCGGTTGCCCGTCGAGACCTGAAAGCTCTCGCGTTCACCGTGGAAGAGGACGTGCGCGTATGGCTGCCACTTTGGCCCTGAGGGCGCCTCCTCCACGGTAAAGATGCGGTAGCGCCCGCCGACCGGGCTGAAGTTCTCGACGTTCATCGCGCCGGTCGCCTGAGCCCGCGCGTTTGGTGCGAAGCCGCCCACGACCCCTACCGTCAGCGCGAGTCCAGCTTTGCGGGACCGACGCCAGAACATCGCCGCCGCGAATAGGCCAAACGCCAGGAGCCCACCAATGGGGAGGTCGCCCGTATCGGTCGTCGTGCACCCGAAGACGTTGTCGCCGATGACCTTGGACGGGGAGAAGTCGTCGGACGCCACGTTCGGATCGGTCCCGTTCTCAACCTCTGGCCCGTCGAGGATGCCGCCATCGTCGGTGTCGGTGTCGTTCGGGTCGCTACCATAGACATCGACTTCGAGCTTGTCGTTCAGGCCGTCGTCGTCGCTGTCCGTGTCATTTGGATCGGTCGGGTTGGGTTGACCGTTTCGGGTCCCTGCGAGCTCCTCCCTATCGATGAGCCCGTCGGCGTCGGTATCGAGCAGGCCGTCACCCGCATCGAGAGGGTTCCCTTCACCGGGGTCGACTCTGCCGTTGTGACGATTGGCGGGCTCACACGCGGCAGCGCCGGGCGCATCAGCGGAGCAGGCGTCCTCCACGCCGTCGGTGAGGCCATCACCATCGGTGTCGGGATTCTTCGGATCGGACACGCTCGTCGGATCCGCGTCGGCGATGAAACCCTCGCCCGTGAACGACGTCCCTGCCGTCACCCCGAGCTCAGTCCCGTCTTGAACGCCGTCGCCGTCGGTGTCAGCGGTGTTTGGATCGGTCGTCGTCCGTTCGACTTCGTCACCGTCGGCGAGCCCGTCGTCATCGCTATCGGCGTCTTTGGGGTCGGTCTCCCACAGCGCCTCGGCGTCAGCGTCGAGCCCGTCACCATCTTGGTCCGGATCGGCGCAATCGAGCACGCCGTCGTCGTCCGTATCGAGTGTGTCATCGGGCGTGGGCGTCGATACCGGCAGGAGAGGGTCAGTCCCGCACTCGAGCTCGTCCTCGTCACTCACCAGGTCACCGTCGTCGTCCGCGTCGGCGCAGTCGATAGCGTCGTCGATGTCGGAGTCCTCGAGGCTTGCAAGAGAAGGAACCGACGTGAACTTCTTCGGATCGGTCCCGCAGAGCTGCTCCACGCCATCCGCCACGCCGTCTCCGTCGGTGTCGGCTTCGGCGCCATCGCAGATCCCGCTTTGGTCCTTGTCGACTGGGTTCGATGACGGGTCCGTCGGCGATGTGCCGCAGAGCGTCTCCTCTCCGTCGTCATCGCCATCGCCGTCGGTGTCCGAGACGGTCGGGTTGGTCTCGCCCTCGCTCGTCTCTCCGTCACCGTCAGCGTCCTCGAGCCCGTCCTGAAGGCCGTCGCCGTCGGTGTCCGCGGCGGTCCCGAGGGTCGCTTCGCATGGGTCGGCGTAGCAGCTGCTCGCTTCGAGCCCATCAGAGAGCCCGTCGCCGTCGCTGTCCTTGATGATGGCGCTCGTCTCGCTCAGATCTTTGACACCGTCACGGTTGGCGTTCTCGACACCGTCAGCGAGCCCGTCGCCATCGGTGTCCGAGAGCTTCGTCGAGGATCCGTACGCGACCTCGGCGGTGTCGAGGACGTCGTCGTCGTCGTCGTCCTCATCGACACAGTCAAGGGCCAGGTCGCCGTCGGTGTCGACAAGGTCCGCTTCGAAGGGCCGATCCGTACTCAACTTGGGGTTGGTCCCGCACGCGAGCTCGTCGAGGTCCACGGCCCCGTCGCCGTCGTCATCGAGGTCGAGTGGGTCGCACGCATCGTCGCTGTCGACGTCGGCCGGCACGCTGCCCGATGCGAGCGGGAGCGTGCCACACGCGACCTCATCGAGATCGCTCCAACTGTCGCCATCGTCATCGAGATCGAGGGCGTCGCAGCTCAGGTCCGAGTCCGTGTCTACCGGAGTGGACGAGTCCTTCTTCGCGTCCGTCCCGCAAGCGAGCTCGTCTTGGTTACTCCAACCATCGCCGTCGACGTCCCCATCGGGGTCGAGCGGATCGCAGAGGCCGTCCACGTCCGCGTCCGCTGGGATCGAGGTGAGGTCGAGCGGGTCCGTGCCGCAGAGGAGCTCGGTCGTGTCGTAGGCGCCGTCGTCATCGTCGTCGTCGTCCCGTAGGTCGCAGAGGCGGTCGCCGTCAGTGTCCGTCGGGACCTCGCCCGGCTCGCGTGGGTCCGTGGCGCATTCGCCTTCGGCCACGTCAGACCAACCGTCCCCGTCGTCATCCGCATCGACCTTGTCACAGAGCTTGTCGCCATCGGTATCGGCGCCGCTCAGTGTGGGGTTCGAGCTCGCGAGCAGTGGGCTCGTGCTGCACTGAACCTCGAGCGCGTCCGGCCATCCGTCGTCGTCCGTGTCGATGTCGAAGAGGTCGCAGGTCCCGTCTTGATCGATGTCCGACGGGAACTTGTCTCCGTCGTTGCCCGGCGTGAGGCACAGGGCCTCCTCGTCGTCATTCCATCCGTCACCGTCGTCATCGCTATCGAGCGCGTCGCAAAGCCCGTCACTGTCGCCGTCGAGGCCATCCGCCGGTGGGCTGGACTCGTCATCCGCCGGATCGCTACCGCAGGTCTCTTCAACGTCGTTCTCCCAACCATCCTGGTCGATGTCGAGGTCACGAGCGTCACAGGTGCCGTCGCTATCGAGATCGAAGGCCGGCGACGTGGGGGTCTCGGTGGCTGAGAGCGTGTTCGTCGCGCAGTTCACCTCGAGCAGGTCCGGAGCGCCGTCGTCGTCGTCATCCGGGTCGACGGCATCACATTGGCCGTCGCCGTCCGTGTCGGTCGGCTTCTGTGACGCTACGATGGGGCTAGAACCGCAGGCGAGCTCGACGAGGTCGAAGGCGCCGTCGCCATCGTCATCCTGGTCGGCGCAGTTCGGCACCTCGTCGCCATCCGTGTCGGCTGCTTCCGCTGGGCTAGGCTCTTGGAGCGGGTTCTGAGGGCTGATGCCACAGGCGAGCTCGAAGCCGTTGGAGACGCCATCGCCATCGAAGTCGAGCGACTTGCAGGCGCCCGACCCGAGACAATCCGTATCGAGACAGTCGATGGTCCCGTCAGCGTCGTCATCCTTCTCGTTCGCGCACTGCGACTCTTGAGAGCCACACGCCGCTTCGAGTGCGTCGATGGCGCCGTTGCAATCCGCGTCGACGCCCGCGGCGCCACACTGCCTCGGCGCCCCAGGATAGACCGTCGCGTCAGCTTGCGCACCGGGGGCACATCCGGCCTCTTGTGCGTCCGTCCTCGGATCGTTGTCGTCGTTCGGGTCGACGCAGCTCAGGAAGGCGTCGTTGTCCGGGTTGGCGACGTCCGCGGCCGATGGCGTGCTGAAGGGCGACGTCGGCGAGGTCCCACAGATGATCTCTGCCCCATTGGTGGCGAGGTCACCGTCGAGGTCCTGGTTTGCACACGCCGCGTTGGCGACGCAGTCCGAGTCGGCGCAATCCTTGAGACCGTCGACGTCTTCGTCGATCCCGCCCGTGCAGAGCTCGCCGCACTGGAGCCTAACGCGGACCGGGGCCGCACCACTGCCGGCACACGCCGCGACCTGATCGACGACGGCGAAATAGGTCGTCCCGACCGTCACTGGGAAGCTCGAAGCGCCCCCAACTTGGCAGGAGGTCTCGACCGTCGTGGTGGAAGCGCCGCACGCGAGGTCGGTGCACGTCGTCGATTGGACCGCCGCCCGATATTGCTGTGCCCCGAGGTTGTCGATGCGCAGCGTGACGCTCCCCGTCGAGGGCGCCGTGAACGCGAAGAGCGCGTCCGCACCAGCGCCACAGGTGAAGTCATTGCTCTCCGGCTCGAGAGTGACGTCGCCGCCACACGCGATGACGCGCGGGGATCCGCACGCTTCGCCAGCGCAGGCCGGCGTGGTTCGGCAGTCGGTGTCAGTGCATTCGGGCTTGGCGTCACAGTCGTCGTCGACCCCGTTCAGGCACACGGCGGCACCGGGGCCTTCGGTCTTGCCGGGGTTCACGAAGTTGAGCGTGTCCTCGCAGTCGGCGCCGAGGCAGGAGGAGACCGCGAGACCGCCCTTCACGCCATAACCATCGGCATCGGCGTCGAGGCAGCCGTCTTTGCAGTCGGGCGTGCCGTCGGTGTCGGTGTCGGTCACGCAATCCGTCGTGCAGGTCGCCGCGACGGGATCGCAATCCTGCTGATTGCAGCGCCCATCACCGTCGCCATCGGCGAGCAGCTCATCGGTGGTGCCATCACAGTCGTCGTCGAGTCCGTCGCACGCCCGCTCGGCACACGTCGCCGCCGAGCCCGGTGTGCCGAAGTGTTTGCCCGACGTCGCGTAGCTCGCGGTCGCTGCCGCCATGCACCAGGCAGTGGCGCCGGACAGGTCCACACCTGGGTTCGAACGCTGCAGTGAACGCCCGGTTCCAAGCACGACGGCCGATCCGATCTCACAGCCAAAGGACCGGAAGTCAGCGACGTCGACCGTCGTCCCGCCGAGCTTCAGGCGGACGAGGTCACCCGTGGGGTCGAGCTGAAGGCCGAGGTTGCAGGCAAAGTCGGCGAGGAGGCCGTCGGACGTGGCCGCACTACCGAGCGAGATGACGGCGTAATCGCCGCCCGCAACGAGCGGCGATGTCACGATGGCGCAATCGCCGAGTGCGATCGATTGCCCGGTCTCGCGCTCGATGGCGGCGCCAGCCGCGACGAGGTCGATAGCAGCACCCGTTCGATTGTAGACTTCGATCCATTGCTCGCCGAAGCCGCCTTCCGTGAGTCGAGTTACGTGCAGCTCGCTGATGGCCAGCACGCCTGCTTCGACCTGACAGAGGCTGTCACAACCATCACCGGCCCCCGTTCCATTGTCGTCGCACTCTTCGCCCGCCGTGACGGCGCCGTCGCCGCACTCCGAGCAGGCGATCTCATCGTCGTCGTCGAAGCCGTCGCAGTCCTGGTCGCCAAAGACATCGCAGGCTTCCGCAGCCGACGGGCTCGTTAGCGCGTCATCGTCGTCACAGTCGGTGAGCGCTTGAGGACAGGCCGAGACGAAGACGCTGCCGACCGCGCTCGACCCGAAGCCATCACTGTCGGCGTCGACGCAACGGTCACAGGTCGGTACCGCCGAGTTCTCAAAGTCGCCGTCCGTGTCGATGTCGCTGCCAACGGAGACGAACCCGACGAAGAGGCCACGACCGGTGCCGCCCGCCTCGGACGTCACGGTGTCGTAGAAGATCGTGACCGACACGGTCTTGCCTGCCGACCCTGGCGGGAGCGGGATAGCGACGACCTTCGTCGCGAGGGCGGGGCCGTCTACGTCGGTCTTGAAGGCGATGAGCCCCGGAGCGGCGCTGGCGAAGCACTGGGACGCCAGGGTGTTAAAGCACACGCCGAAGACGTCGCGACCGGGCGTCGCTTCGCCATCGAGGCGATAGTCGATGACCAGAGTTGGTGAGGGTAACCCCGCCGGGATGACGAAGGACCGCGTGAGGGTGGCGCGAACCGAGGTCGCACCTGGCGCGCTTTGCTTGTCTGCCACCTTGCCGGTGAGCGCCGTCCACCATCCACGCTCGCCCGGGTTCCCTTCGCCGTACTCGAAGACCCGCGTCGCGCCGCTGCCGTCGGGATCGTTGTCCGCGGCCACAAAGGCCGAGCCTCCGCGGTTGAGAGTGAGCACGGTCGCGCAAGGTTCAGCGCAAGCGGCCTCGGTGGTGCAGGTCGCGTCGGCGCAGTCCACGAGGCCATCTTGATTGTCGTCGACGCCATTGGCGCAGTCCTCGATGCCGCAGGAGCCGACGTCGAGGGCGTTGAAGAGGCCATCGCAGTCTTCGTCGCCCGCTTCGGCACAACGCTCTTGTGCGGCCGGGTTCGTGAGCGCGTCGGTGTCGTCGCAGTCAGGCCCCGATGCGCCACAACTGCCACCAAGCCCGGGGCTCGCTGGGTCGAGGAATCCGTCGAGGTCGGCGTCCCAGCAGGCATCGCAGACGCCGGCCGCCGCCTCCGACGCACCATCACGGTCAACGTCAGACGCGACCGTGAGCCCGCGCACGAGGAGGCCTGGCCGAGCGCCGCCCGTGGTCCCATTGCTGTCGAGGCCAATTGAGAGCGTGACCGTCTGCCCGGCGAACGCGGCGAGATCGATGAACGCATGGTCGAAGGTGCCGTCGTTGTAGGCTGGACTCGGCAACGCCGGGTTCTGGCCAGGTACGGTGTTGCCGCTGGTCGAGAGGAGGAGGCTCGCCGAGGCGACCTTACAGTCGCCGGCATTATTGGCGCACACCACCAGATAGTCTCGGAAGGGATTCGGGTCGCCCTGCAACGAGTAGACGAGCTCGAGCGTCGGGGCCGGCCCCTGAGAGAGCGGTGGGACGGCGACAGACCACTCGAAAGACTCCACCACCGGCGGCGACGCCGGGAGCGGTCCCACCATTCGCACCACGGGGGTCGGCGTCGACTCATGAACGAACGCGGGCGGCAGCGCCAAGGGTCCGGGACCACTCGAGAAATTCAGCGCTTGCGTACACGGCCCACACCACACGTCGGCGATGCAGGCCGTGTCGATGCAGTCGACCTGGTCATCGCCGTCGTCGTCGGTGCCGTTGGCGCAGTCTTCCGGGGCGGCCATGGCCAACGCCGGAGCGACCAGGAGAGCGAGGAGGAAGCGGGTCATCATCGCGTCACCACCGGGATGGAGGGCGCCCAGGAGACACCCGTCACGAAGCGGAACTCAGGGGTGCCGTAGCCCTGGATGAGACCGGTCCCGAGGCCGAGCTCGAGGGCCAGGCCATCGACGACCCACCAGCGGGGTCCGAGCATGATCTCGAGCGAGGTCGACTCCAGAGACCCCATAAAGTCGGAGAACGGTGTACGGCCCGAGAGCTCGATGGCCAGCCCGAGGCGGCGGTCGAAGACCTCCACGAGGGTGCCGAGACCGAAGGTGAGCTCGCTGCCGAACTCAGCGGTATAGAAGGACGCGGATTCGAAGCGGATTCGGGTACCGACGTTCGCGCTGAGGCGGACGGTGCTCCACTGATGGTCGAGGACGACGTTGGCAAGGAGACCAGCGCCAGGGTCACCTCGAAATTGGTCGCCGTCGCCGGTGGGGACGGTCGCGCCGAGGCTCAGGCCGACGCCAAAGCCGCCGCCTTTGGAGGAGAGCGGGGTGCCCCGGAGCCGGACGACCATGTCGCCGAGCCCGCCGCCCGACAGCGGCGAGACCGACGTGGTGTCAGGGTCGGACTCCATTGTCATCGCGACCGGGAGCCCGACGTCGAGGCTCATAAACCCCCAAAGTCCGACGCCGACGTTGATGTCGGCAAAGGTGTGGGTGTGGACGACCCACTCGGTGTGGTCGCCCGCCGTGATGGAGAGGCTATTGCGTTCACCGTGAAAGAGCACGTGGCCGTAGGGTTCCCACGCGGGCCCGACGTCGGCCGAGCCCACGGCGAAGAGTCGGTAGCGCCCGGAGGCCGGTGTGAAGTTGACTGCATTGACGTTCGGCGTGATCGCAGCCGCGACGTCGGGGAGCCACGAAAGCAACCCGATAGCCCAAAGGCAACGGGGAGCGGAGGCGAGAATCGATGAACGCACATGCACAGTACCCTCTAGGATCGCGGCTAGCGTGCTGAAGGTCAACTGCTGTTCGGGCGGTAGTTCGGCCAAACGTCCCTAGTTGCGGCCTGGGGCGAGGCGCCGCGGCGTCTTTGGAGACTCGCCCGTGCGGGACATCGGTGCGTCAATCCGCTTCGGTGTCGCGGCGACGCGGGTCGGGCTGGGGTTCACCGTCGATCGGAAGGTCTACCGGCCGCACGTCCATCGAAGGGCCCAGCGCGCCGGTGTTCGGACGCGCCGCGCCCACGGTCCGCGATTCGTGGTCCGGGGTCTCCTGAACGGGAGACGCTGGCGGCGCCGACGAGGTACGGCGCGGCCCAAAGAGTTGGACGCGGTTACGGCCCGACTCCTTGGCCAAGTAGAGAGATGCATCGGCGCGACGGAGGACGTCTTCGATGGTCTTGCCGTGCTCCGGGGCGATGGCGACACCGATACTGCAGGTGACGTTGAACGTGTCACCGGTCCGGGACTGGAAGGTCAAGGAGGCAATGGCCTTACGGACCCGCTCCGCCACGAGGAGAGCCCCCTGATCACCCGTGTGCTCGAGGACGAGCACGAATTCTTCCCCGCCGACGCGTCCAGCGCTGTCCGTTAGGCGTTTGCTGTCGAGCAGAGTGGCACCGACGCGCTTCAAGACCTCGTCCCCAACCGCATGCCCCCACGTGTCGTTGACCTTTTTGAAGTGATCGACGTCGAGCGCGAGCACGGCGAGAAATGTGTCCGTCCGTTGGCTGCGCTTCATGCTCTGTTCGAGACGCATCATGAGGGTGGCGCGGTTATCGATGCCAGTGAGTATGTCGGTCGTAGCGCGGGCTTCGAGGGCCACCATGGCCCCGACCTGGCGGACGGCGACGGCTGCTTGCCCGAGTACGGCGTCGAGCTGCCCGGCGACGTCGTCATCGACCTCGGCCTCGGCGACGATGAGCACGGCGCCGATAGTACCGAAGGGTCCTTTGAGCGGCATCGTGAAGGCGTGCGACCCGCTCGGGACACGCGGCCCGAGATGAGCACCGAGCAGCGGCCCATTGGCAGATGTCCATGTTCGGCCGGCGGGGATCGTGGTGCCATTCTTGATGCACAGCGCCACCGCCGACTCGGCGTTCGAGCCGTTCAGGACGATGCGGGCGCCGCTCAGAGCCGATAGATCGCTGCCACGAGTCGCTACGACCCTGGCACCATCGCCATCGTCGTCGACCACAACAAGCGCCGAGGCCGCGATGGGGTGCAGCTTGTCGAGCGCAGACAGGACGGCTTCATGCGTCGGCCTGAGCCCGGTCGCCGAGGCGAGGTCGCGAACCGCGGAGATTAAGGCTTCGGTCGACGCGAGGCGCATGGCCGCGTTCAGCGCGTCCCTCTCACGCTCGAGTGTTCGGGAGAGCGCTTCAGCGAAGTCCATCGCGAGGCTCGTGCTCGCCTCGTCGAAAGGGGCGCCGGCGGTGCGGTCGATGAAGAGGACCGCGTCGACGGCGCCGGTAGTGCGCCGAAGTGGGACGGCGACGGCGGATCGGACGCGCGCCGGCGTACGCGTATAATACGGCAGCCCCGCCGCGCCAACGTCGTTCAGCCGTATCGCCTTGACGCTGTCGCCGTCGTCGGGGGTGCGCAGCGCCGCAGCTAAGATGCCGGTGTCAGACGGCACGGCGCCGTCAGTGAGGAAGTCCATGTCAGGTGACGCGGCCGCGAATACGCCGAAGGCGTCGTCTTGCTGCCGGACGAGTAGGACCGCGCTGTGGGACGGCAGGGACTTTCGGGCGAGCCCGAGTGCGGCCGAACAGGCGTCGCGCGCAGCCTCGACACGCGCTTCAACGGTGTCGCTCTTGCTGCGAGTGGGCGTCTCAATGGCGCCGTTGCCGGTCTCCGGGTCGATGGACGACCCGAAGTAACGCCCCAATGAGCCAGGGGACGAGTGGGTTCGACTGGCGACGCCAACACGTACCACTGCCCATCCGACCCAACCGAAGCCGCCGATGTAGATCCACTGAGCGACGAGATCTCGGAAGAAGCCGCGCCACGCTCCGAAGCCGAGCCACTGAGCCGTCGCGAGCGCCAACGCCGCCACGACGGCGATGGTTGCGGCTTGAGGCGAGATCCGTGCGGTGGCCGCGGAGACCACGAGGAGCCCAAGCGGGAAGACGAGGAGTGCGTCGGCACCGAAGGCCGAGGAAGCGAGCCAGATGCCAGCGAGGGGCAACGTCGCGAGCTCAGACGAGATGAACCACGATAGGGCTTTGGAAGAAGCGACACGACGAAGGCCAGACGCCGCGTCGGAAGAGGCAAGCCGCACGAGGCATGACAGTGCGATGAGGGCGTACATCAACGCGTGCAGCGCACCGAACGAGAAGGAGAGCTTCCCCGATGCGACGAGCAGCACTGACAAGGCGACGACAACGGTTCCCACTGGGAAGCCAACGACTCGCTTCACCCATGGAGTGCCCCCAAGGCGGACCATCATGGACTCGAAGGCAGTCGCAGCTGTCGGGGACGACGCGCGACCGCCAGACGACTTCGCGTGGGCGGCCCGGGGAGAATCAGGAGACGAAGAGGGCATGAAGTCCTCGATGGTCACAGCTACAACGAGTCACCCTAGGGTCGACGCTCGATCAGGGCTTCGTTGAGGGTCGGACTGCCCGGCCACGCAGACGCAGGTGGGGGCACCTAACCCAATCGGCGTAGATACACAACATGCCTGGGGGGTTGAAGCTGGGCAAGGGCGCTCGCGACCCCTATCCTCCAGCCACGATGCGCTGCCACCTCATCATCAGCCTGCTCTTTGGCTTGTTCGGCAATGCCGGATGCCAAGCCGACGCGGAGTGGGAGTCACCGTCGGTGGAGGCGGTGAACGAACGCATCGAGGCGGCCGCACGATTGCGCGTATCAACCGACGTGAGGCCACCCTTGGAAGCCCCTGTGGCCGTTCCTCGAGCAGAAGCACCACAAACGCCCCGCAAGGGTCGCCTCAAGGTCCCGCCTCCTCTCCCGCTGAGGCCCGCCAGCCCGAGCGTTCAGGTCGAAGCGACGGGGCCTTGCGTGGTGCTCGTCGATCGCGTGTGTGACCTCCTGAACCCATCTTCCGAAGAGTGTGGGGAAGCGCGTCGTCGGCTTCAGTCCACATACGCGCCATCGATGGATCCGGCGTGCCAAGAGTCGCTCGACTTCGTTCGGGTGCAGATTGACGAGAACCTCCGCGTAAAGCCGTGCACCGTCCTTCAGGACCTCAGGTGCGCCAACTTCCGTTCGCGGTCGCCGCAATGCAGGACGGCCAGGAAAGCGGTAGTGCACTTGACCAAGAACCATCCAGAGAACTGCATCGCCGAGCTGCTCCTCAGTCGCGCCTTCGACCCACCTCTACCGCCTCCGGCGCAGCCGACTGGGAAGAAGTCGACTGGGAAAAAGCCGAGGAGCAGGGCGAAGGCGCCTTCATCACTCTGAGAGTTCAAGTCGCCGTATCAGGCGAGGACGTCATACTCGTCCGCGGACTCATCACTCATGCGAGTCCGAAGTGACTTGATCTCCTCTTCGGAGAGGCGCATCGAGTCGGTGACCGCCAAGCTGCGTTTGAGACCCGTTCGCGGGTCGGCAGCCTCGACGACGAGGAGGCCGTTTTCATCGACGCGAAAGGTAACGTCGACCCAAATTTGACCGGCTCGCGCGGGAGGCAGGTTCTCGAGGCGAAAGGTGCCGATGAGCCTGTTGTCGCGTACCTCAGGGTGATCACCCTGATAGACCTTGATGAGGACCGAGTTCTGGAAATCGCGCACGGTGGAAAACCGTTCGGTTCGAGATGCTGGGATAGGCTGATTCCGACGCAGAATCGGAGAGAACTTGGGCCCCTCCGCGATTCCCAGGCTGAGCGGCAGCACATCGAGCAGGAGCACGTCGCTCGTGTGCCCTTCGAGCATCGCCGCCTGAATCGCAGCGCCGACGGCGACGGCTTCGTCGGGGTTGACCCCCTTTCGGGCAGGCTTTTCGAAGAACTCCTCGATTCGCCTCTGGACAAAGGGGCTCTTGGTACTTCCACCGACGAGCAGAACGTCGTCGATGGCCGCAACGGTGATGCCCGCTTCTTCGACCGCCGTTCGGCAGCACGCGAGCGCCTGGTCGATGAGCGGCGCCATCAGTGACTCGAGCCGGGTCCGAGACAGGCTCGTCTTGAGGTGCTTGGGCCCCGACGCATCCACGGTGAGGAACGGGAGCATGATGTCCGTCTCCTGCATGGCGCTGAGCTCCACCTTGGCGCGCTCCGCCGCCTCCTTCAGGCGCTGCATCGCCACCGGTTCGTCGTTCAGCTCTACCCCCTCCACTCGGTAAAACGCCTCGCGAAGGTAGTCGACGATACATGCGTCGATGTCGTCACCTCCAAGGAACGTGTCGCCACAGGTCGCCATCACCCGGACCACGCCCGTCTGGCAGTCCAGGATTGAGCAGTCGAAGGTCCCGCCACCGAGGTCGAAGACAGCCACGACGCCGGTACGGCCGCGGCTCCAGGAGTACGCGAGCGCCGCCGACGTCGGCTCGCTGATGACGCGAAGCACGTCGAGGCCGGCCACACGTCCGGCGTCATGCGTCGCCGCCCGCTGTGCGTCGTTGAAGTAGGCAGGGCATGTGATGACGGCGGCTGAACAATCTTCGCCCAAGTACTCCTCGGCCGCTGCACGCACCTGGCGCAAGATCATGGCCGAGATCTCGACAGGCGACCGCGCCGATCCAGCGACGTCGATCTGCGCCTTGCCACCACTGTCGATACTGACGACGAAAGGCATCCGCTTCTGGGTCGCCTCAAAGAGCGGGGACGACTTTCCGAGCCCCATCAATCGCTTGACGGAGCGAATGGTGGCCGTGGGGTTGGTGACGGCCTGCCGCCTCGCCGTGTCGCCAACGAGGATGCGTCCGTCGGGCATGAACGCCACCACCGATGGTGTGGTTCGGCCGCCCTCCGCGTTCGGTACGACGACTGGCTTGCCCGCCTCAATGACGGCGACGCAGGTGTTGGAGGTCCCGAGGTCGATTCCCATTACACGCCGTGCCATGCCTACAGAATCGTCGTTGGCACGAGCCACGTCAACTGATGAGCAACCCGCTCGTGCGAGGGGATAGCGCTCCCCCCTATCGACGGAGCCGACGAGCATGGCAAACTTCGGCAACGTCAGCGCGCGCAGCTTTGAGCGCCGCTGCTGCATGCACTCGCGGAGCTGTCGTTGTTCACCCTTCCTCCCTTCTGGACGCCGTGCCTATGGGCGCTCATGTCGGTTGCTTGCGCTGGTGGCTCTGACGGGGCGACGTCGCCCGACTCCGGGACATCGGACGACAGCACCACCAGCGACGCCGGGTCCATGCCATCCGACTCGACAGTCCAAGGCGATGCCGACGAGACCACTGAAGACAGCAGAGACACCGGCGCGGGTGAAGACCCCGAGGTCCTTGCCGACATCGCCACGCCTGAGGACGGTCGCGGCGAGAACGACTTCGTCGAGCTTTCGACGGCCATCGACACTGCCCCAAGCAGCCTCGACGCACCAGAGCCGAAGGACGTCCAAGACGCCATCTCCTTCGTGCTCGACTGCGACGTCTACTGCGCCCTGATGGCCGACGTCTGCGACGAAGACAACGCTCAGTACGCCAATGCCGCCGGCTGCAAAGCTGCCTGCGCTACCTTCTCGCTAGGACCACCGTCAGACGCGACGGGGAACTCTCTTACTTGCCGTTATGGCCGCGCCTTGATGGCTGAACAGACTCTTGGCGATCCGACCACCCTGTGCGTTGAAGCGGGTCCCACGGGCGGCGACGCGTGTGGCTCCGTGTGCGCTGGCTTCTGTACCATCGCGCAGGAGCTCTGCATCTCGACGTGGGTGGGGCTCGACTGCGAGGGCGTCTGCGACAACTTCCCGGAGGGCTCTACGTCGTGCCGAGTCGACGCGGCGATCGCAGGCGACTGCTCATCGACGACCCCATCGCAGGGCGGCGCTTGCGAAGCGCCGGTGCCGAGCGGCGACAACTGCGGCAACGCTTTTACTGTCAGCTCGCTCCCGTTCACTGGGAGTGGCGACACGACGGACGCCACGGACGACTACCACTACTCCCTTGGCCTCTGCGGCGGCGAGTTCGGCGGCAGTGGCGGCAAGGGGGCCAAAGACCAGGTCTGGAGCTACACCGCGTCGTCACCCGAGACCCTACGCATCGAGCTCAGGGCGAAGGGCGACTACGACTCCATCCTCTACGTCACCTCCGGCTGCGAGGACGTCTCCGCGGAGTGCCTCGACAAGAAGGATTCCGTCGGCTTCCAACCCGCCGAGATCATCGAGTTGGGCGTGAGCGCGGGTCAGACCCTCTACTTCGTCGTCGACGCGTCGGGCCCCTCGGCGGCGGATGCAGGGAGTTACGAAGTGAAGGTGTCATCGCTGTGAACGACGCAGGGGGCTCGGCCAAAGTGGAACGGGAGAGGTAGGCGCGCCGCGCGCCACTCACCGCGGGCCACGGTCGAAGGCATGGACTCGGCAGTTCGAGGACTTGGGCTCATGCGATCAACGTTCAGTGGGGAAACCCACGAAGCGAAGCGCTAGTAGTCTGGCTGCGTGCGAATTCGGCCCCGCCATGGCGTGCGAAAGAGCTGCTCGCGTAGCGCCTTCGCCTCAGCCGGTGGCGCCCAGATGGCCGCGTACCGAATCATGTGTTCGATGACTTTCCGAAGGTAGTTACGGCTTTCGTGGGTCGGGATGTCTTCGACGAAGACGTCGAACGGCACCGATGGATCCCGAGTGCGCTCGAGCAGCGCGTTCATGAGCCGTGGGCCCCCGTTGTACGCGCCAACGGCGAGCGGCAAGTGGCCATCATATTTCCGAGAGAGCGCGCCCAGATAACGCGTCGCCCAACGTAGATTCCACTTGGGTTCGAGCAGCATCCACCGCTGGTAGTCGTCCTTCATCTCGCCCGCGAGCCGTCGACCCGTTCGGTCGAGGAGCTCGACGAGTCCGAAGGCGGGAGCGCCTGAGATCATCCAAGGCTTGAAGCGAGACTCCTGCAGCATGTGGGCGTAGACCATCCACTCCGGGACCTGATTGAGGCGTGCGGCTGGGGCCACATGGGTCCCGTAGGCTCGCGGGTAGACCGCACGCCAGGCGGAGAGGGTCTCGGCCGTCGGGGCTGACCGAAGCACCTTGCCGTGTTTACGCCTCGCGTCGGAGCGCCGGGCCGCCCAGCTCTCGAGCGGTTCGGCCAGCGCCGAGTCGAGCTGGGCGAAGGTCGCTGTCCCGAGCTGCCGAGTGAGAGGCCCTTTGAGCTTGCCGAGCACGGCTCGTCCGACATCGGGTTCACCGAGATGAGACGCGACGCGAATCGCGACGAGCTCGGGCGACGACGGAAGGTCCTTCCATGCGAGGGGCAGAGGAGCAGGTCCGAACGTAACGGGACGTGGTGACGGCTCGCCGAGCTGCTCGATGCGCCACTCCGCGAGGGCCGAATAGTAGGTGAGCGGGAACTTCACGATGAGCTCCCGCCACGTCTGAATGGCAGCGGCGCGGCTCCCTTGCAGCTCCTGCGCCCGGGCGATCCAGTATCTGGCCTTGCCGCCGACGAGCGGGTTGGGGCTCCCGAGGAGGCGCCTCATCGAGCGAATCGCGCCAGCGTGATCGCCCGCCTGAAGTCGCCAGAACCCGACGAACCACGCATACTTGCCGTGATCGAAGCCGCCTTTGTGCGAGCCAAGGAACGCCTCGAGGTCGCGTGCGGCCTGGGCGCTCTTGCCGACCTGGTGGAGCAGACGGACCCGGTCGTAGTGCGCCTCGATCAGCTCCGTGATCGGCGCGGTCACCTGGACGATGGTCTCGCGAAAGCGCTTCTCGGCGCCCTCGGCGAGCGGCAAGTCGCCGTAGCGTGCGAGCCAGAGTTCGAAGGTCTTCAGCGCCGAGTCCGTCTGCCCGGTCTTACCTAGGGCGAGCGCGAGCGAGAGGAGGGACTTACGGGCCTCCGGCGCCTCGGGGGCCGATGCGGGACCGAAGTAGAGCGCCGCGCCCCTCGGGTCGTCACGGAGGCGCTCAGAGCCGATCTTGCCGAGGAAGTAGCCAACCCGATCGGCGTAGAGGCCGCGCTGCCAGAGCCAGAGGGCTTCTTCGCGGCACGCCTCATAGGCACGGTGCTCGAACAGCCTCTGGACCCGGTCGAGACGGTCCCGGTTCGACAAGCGGGCGAGGCCCCCCATTCGCACGAGCGCCGCGTCGGCGAGCTCTGACTCGGGGTACGAGAGCGCGAGTCGCCGGTCGATCCGAGCGGCAGCATCGGCATCGAAGGTCGCGGTCAGGCGGGCGGCGCGATCGAGGAGCTCGTCGACCGGCAGTCGAATCCGCGACAGCTCGATGGTCGCGAGCGCCGCAGCGGCCGCCGCCTTCGGCGATAGCACCTTCTCGTCGAGCCGAGATTTCCGGAGCGCTGCCTCATGGGTCCGAAACTCGGAGGAGCGCTGCCGCAGCGTCGTGAGCAGACGGTGCGCATCGACCAAGCGCCCTTCGGCGACCATCACGTCGATCTCCGCGTAGGTTCGTGCATCCGAGGAGATGGTCCCGATGAAGCCGGACGCCTCGAAGGCCCTGCGAGCCAAGACAGCATCGCCGCGGCGTGACCAGATCCGGGCGAGCATGTGGCTCGCGGCCGCCTTGACCGCCTCGGTGGGCGATGCCTCTATTCGAACGAGTATCGGCAGGGCCGCGTCTTCATCAAGACGCTGAAGGGCCTCGGCCGCCTGATCGAGCAGAGACCAGTCGTCGCCGGGAAGGTCGCGGGCGCGCGACGGCACCGCCGCAACCATGGCCATTGACCACAGAGCCAAGAGTCGACGACGTGCGGAGATCGTCGCGAATGCGGCAGTGAAGGCGGTTCGTCGCACGCGGCAGCTCCTAAGGGCCTGTCACGAAAGTACACGAGATGCGGTGCCGCGATCAGTTTACTGCTACCTACGGCTACCGCCCCGGATTGAACAGCGAGCCCGACTCAGAAGCTCAGGACGCCGCCTTGGGCCCCAGCAGCCCCATCGGCGCCAGGCGCAACGGGGCTGGCCCCGCCAAGTCCAGCGTTGCCACTGGTCCCCATGACGACAAACGAGGAGGCGGCGCCGTACCCCACGGGGGCGCTGATGCCGACCAGGAGGATGCCAACGCTCGCGCCCCCACAACCGCCGCCGCCACCGCCGCCGTCGCCGCCAGCGCCACCCGCGCCACCGCTCCCGCCACCGGCACTACAGAACGCGTTTGACACCTGGGAACCACTGGCGCCACCCGCGCCGCCCGCACCGCCGAGCCCACCCGTGCCAGCCGGGCCACCTCCACCGCCTGCCCCGCCAGCGCCGCGTACCCAGATGTTGCCACTCTCCGTCGGGGCCGTCCCTCCGGAGACGAACAGGGCGACGCTGGCACCGCCGCCACTCCCGCCGCCGCCACCACCACCACCGCAGCCGCTGCTGCCCCCGCCACCACCGCTGCCGCCGACATCGTCGAAGCCGCCCTTGAGCAGGTCGCAGTTGACCGTCTCGACGCCTCCCGCGGCGCCGCCACCGCCGCCACCCGCGCCAGCGAGCCCCGAGGTCCCGGGAGCCCCGTCTCCGGAGACGATCAAGTGGTCAAGGGCTTGCAGACCGCTAACGCAGGCGCTACCTGCTTTGCCTGAGGGGCCCGAGTCGCCGCTCTCGCCGGCCTTCCCGGCTTTGTCGCTCGAAGGCAGCAAGGTGCAGCTCTCGCAGTTCTGGAGAGCGGCCGTCTTGCAGTCGAAGCCTGACGCGGCGGCCCAGAGGTGGTGGATGGTCGCGTCCCGCCCGGCGGTGCCGCCGATGCCGGCGCCGACGCCGACGCCCGCTTGACCCGACTCGGCTGGTTTTGGGAGTTGGAGATAAGGGCTTCCAGGGCAGGCGTTGCCGGCAGCGTCTTCGTCGAAGTCCGGGCAAACCGCCTTGCCGCCAACCCCGCCGGAGACGTCAACTGCGCCACACGACTTGACGCCTCCTGCGCCACCGTCGTGCTCGTGGACGGCCGCACACTCGCTCTGGCCGATGTCACCGCCGCTGATGCCCGCTTCACCGCTATCGCCCGGCTCGCCGGTAGTCCCGGGCGATCCAGGCCGTCCGGGGAAGCCGACGCCGGCCACGACCCGAAGATCGGCCAGGACGAGCGCAGAGCCGCACTCGCGGACGTAGACGCCGATGGAGTTTGGGGCGACATCGGTCCCGGGGGCGGCGTAGACCGTGAAGCCGGAGAAGCGCGTGGGCCCAACTACACCGACGCCGATGGCGTTCACGGCGCCGGGCAACACGCCACCGCTGCCGCCAGCGCCACCGCTGCCGCCAGCGCCACCGCTGCCTTCAGCTTCCGCCAAGATCGCGGTTGGTGACGGCGCCGCGCCGGCCTCGAAGCCGAAGCCGACCGGGAAGCCGCCCCAGACGGAGATCCCATCGACGAGCTCGACGCGCTCCTCGTAGACGCCCGTGGCGACGTAGACGTGGCCGCGGCCTAGCGAGACGGCTTTGTCGAGGCCAAGCACGATGGTTGGGAGCGGGTCGAACCGTGACCCCGCCGCCCCCACCTTGCCCGACGTGGCGACGAAGACCGCGGTCCCCTCGTCGCCGTCGACACCGTCGCAGTTCTGATCAACGCCGTCAGGCTGATCGATCGCGACCGACAGCGTGCATTCGCAGCCGTTGCCAGGGTTGCCATCGACGTCGAAGCGTCCGTCCTGACACAGGAAAGAACAGTCAGGGACGGCGCCCGACGGGTCGCAGAATCCGGTGGACGCGGGCGGCGGTGACGCGAGGCAGTTGTTGCCACACACTCCACAATGTTGTCCCGCGACGTAGCGCCCATCGACGTCGACGAAGGGCCCATCCACGGTCCCGTCGCAGTCGTTGTCGACGCCGTCGCATGCGTCAGCGGGCGTCTCGCAGGCGCTCCATCCAGCGTCCGTGCAGACTTCTCGGCCGGGGCAGGTGATGACGGGGCCACTCTCAGGAGGGTCAGTCGGCTCACCCTCTCCTGGGTAATAGGTGACTTCGCACGGACGCTCGAGTCCGAGGCTCTGCCCAGAACACCCGCACGAGCCGCTGTTCGGCGTGCAGACCTGCGCGGCCTCTCCCGACCCTTCGGCCGCAGCGCTCTTGCAGCCGTAACCCAGCGGGCAATCTCCACCGGGGCCACATGGGAGAGCGCAGGCCTTCCCTTCGCCCGTCGCACCGACGTTCGGAGCCAGGCAGACGCTCCCAGAGACGCCGCAGTCGGCGGCGACGACGCACGGCGCGCACAAGGTGGGCGGGAGGGGGCTGCACTGGACCGGGCTGGTCTGGACGTAGCCCGATAGGCAGGCTTTCACAGCACAGTAAGGCGCAGCCGCCGCGTCGCCGAGGCCGTCGCTTCGGCACTCCGAGAGCGCGTTTGGGATCGCCTCCGCGCAAGTGCTTCCACACGCGCCGCAGTGTGCGTCGTCGGCGTACACGGGGACCGAGCCGGACGCATCCTGGAAGTCCTCATCGGTGAGTCCGTCGCAGTCGTCGTCGACGTAGTTACACAGCTCGAGCGCCGGCTCGCGCGCCGTACAGAACTGACCCGCCGCGCCGTAGCAAAGCGACTCTCCTTCACACGTGCCGAGTTCGCTTTTCCGAGTGCAGACGGCAGTCTCACCACCGCCAACGGCTTCATCGAGCTCACCGTCACAGTCGTTGTCCTTGCCATCGCACAGCTCTTCGGTTGGCGTCTTCGCGGTGCAACCGGCGAAGGCCGTGCCGTTGCACGTCTCGAATCCAGGACAGGCGCCGAACGCGTTCGTGGTGGTGCAGGAGCGCACGGCTCCGATGCTCAATGGCGAGCAGTCGCAAGTCCCGCTGGTGGGACGGCAATAGGAGGCCGTGTCAGCGGCGTTGGGCTCGCACGCGAAGCCTTCCGGACAGTCGCCGGGCTCGTCGCACGTCGTGGCGCAAAAGGACGCCCCACCGATCTCGAGACACGATCCGCCGCGACAGGAGATGTCCGACTCGCAAGGCACGCAGAGCAGGCTGGCGTTGGGAATACAGACGAAGGTCACGTCTTGACCGGCCGTCGCGACGCCCTTGCAACCCCAACCGGCGGGACAGTCCGTGACGCAGGCCTCGGAGCACTGATAGCCCGAGGGGCCGGCCACACAGAAACCGGACACGCAGTCGAGATTATCACCGCAGGGAGCGGCAAAAGCGCCGGTCCCGGAGACGGTCTCCGGGTCGCCCGTCATGGTGTCCTCTTCACTGCCGGCATCACCACGTGGGGCGTCGAACCCGACGACGTCTCGCGGCGTCGTGTCGCCTATCGGCGGCGTCGACTGCTCTTCGTCGCCGCACGCGCTCAGGACGAGGGCCACGAGTAGGGAGAAGCCGCGTGCGAAGCGGCGCGTCGAGGTTACGTCGTGAAGTTGGAGTCGCATCGTCGGCGCATCGGCTCGATGGCACGCTACCTTGAGGTGCCGGTTCGTTGGGAATTCAGCCCGCGAGCCCGCGAGCTTCTCGACCGTGAGGAGCGGACGGGTTACTTCCCTTCGCCGTCGCCACTCTGGCTGCACGCATCCCGCGATCCATGGAACAAGCCACTCTTCGTGACGACCTTCGACCTGCTCCGGCTCTCCCTCGTCCGCTTCGCGGCGTCCTTCCTGGTCCTTCTCACGACGGGGATCCTGAACCGGCTCGTCATTACCGAGCTCGGGGTGTCGGCGATCCTGGCGACACTCCTCTTCTCGCTGCAGCACTTCGCGAGCCCACTGGCGCTTTGGACCGGCCGGATATCGGATCGGGCGACCGTCATGGGCCGGCGTCGCACGCCCTTCATCATGGCCTTCACCATCGTCGCTGCGGTTCCAGTCCCCTTCCTGCCCGATCTGCTGACGAGCCTCGACCGTGCATCGAGCGTGGTGCTGGCCGGAGTCTCGCTCGCGGTCATCGGGTTCGGCCTGAAGGCGGCCAACTTGCTCGTGAGCGCTCTCATCGTCGATCAGGTGGGAGATGCGGAGGTGCGTGGACGACAGCTCAACATGGTCTGGGTGATGGCGATCGCTGGCTTCATCGCGGGCGGTGTCGTCTTCGGGTGGGCGCTCCCCGAGTTCGATCCGGCGAAGGCGCTCGACGTCGATCGGCTACGGCTCGTCGCGACGCTCACGGCGGTCGCGGTCGTTCTCGTTACGCTGGTTGGCGTCACAGGCGCGGAGACGCGCGCAGCCGAGGACCTACGTCCCTTCCCGGAGTCGGTCCCCGTGGGCATGAAGACCGGAGAGGTCCTCAGGAGGCCTGAGCTGAGGCGTGCGTTAGTCTTCCTCGCGCTCTCCGACCTCGCCTTCTTCCTTCAGGAGTTCATCCTCGAACCCTTCGGTGGCGACGTGTTCGACTTGCCACCATCCGTCACCACCTCGTTCAATATCACTTGTGGTGCCGGCATGTTGCTCTCGATGGTCGCGGCAAGTGGCCTCGGGATATTGCAAGGGAGCTTCCCGACGAGGGCCGTGCTGCGGACGGCGAATGTCGCCGGCGCCGTGGCTTTCATCGCGCTCGCAGCGGCTAGCCTCACGTCGGAGACGCGGCCTCTTGGCGCGTCGCTGCCCGTCGTCGCCATCTTCGTGCTTGGCGCCGCGAAAGGGCTCTACAACACCGGCCTCTCACACCGGTTCATGGCGCTCGCTAGCCCCGCAGACGCAGGCGTCGTAATGGGCGCGTGGGGCGCCATCGGCGGCTTTTCGATGGCCGTCGGCGGCCTCCTTGGCGGTGTTCTAATAAGCCTGGGCGAGACCCTGGGCATCGAGCTGCGGGCGAGCTATGGGCTCGCCTTCGCCTTCGAAGGCTTTTTACTACTGGCGGCACTGGCCTTCATCCGAGAGCCGAAGCTCTCGACGCCAGCGAGGCCGGACTTGGGACTATAGGTGGCGATGAGCTCTGGCGCCGTCCCCCGGGTGGCGCCAGCGCGGCTGATGCTGCGCCAGATGTCGAATTGGTGGAGCTCGGCCCTGGCGTAGAGCTCGCGACTGAGCTCGGTGTCGTGATTCGAAATGACGACGGTGGCGCCGCGATCGGCAGCCCGTACGGCGGCCTGCGCCAGCCGCAGCTGATCGGCGAAGTCGAAGCCGTCGGCCCCGTAGCTCGCGAAGTTCGCCGTATCGGAGAGGGGGACGTAGGCCGGATCGCAATAGACGATGTCGCCCGCTTTCGCGTCATCGAGCAGCACCTCGAAGTCGCCTGCCGGCGCGAGCGTGACGGACTTCAGCCGTTCGGCAAGATGGAGGAGCTCGTCCCGTGCAAACGAGACGAACGAGAAGCGCCCAAACGGCACGTTGAAGATCCCTTTGCTGTTCTCGCGGTAGAGCCCGTTGAAGGCGTGCTTGTTCAGATAGAAGAAGAGCTGCGCTCGTCGTTCGGGATCGGTCGACGCGTTGAACTCGGCTCGAAGGTGGTCGAAGACCTCACGTGTGTTCCCCGACGGCGCGAAGAGCGGTTCGAGGCTGTCCACGAAGGCCCGGCCGCGCGACCTGAGCGCCGAGTAGAAGTTCATGAGCACCGCGTTCTTGTCGCAGACGACGCTCGGGACCAGAGGCACATTGAGGAGCACGGTGAGCGACCCTGCAAACGGCTCTATGAAGCGACCGCGCCGACCGAGCGGAAGCGCCTCGAGGATCGGGATCAGCATGGGGAGCACCCGCGCCTTACCGCCTGCCCACTTCAAAGGAGAGCGTACGAACGGCAAACGCGTTGGCGTGGAGAGTCGAGACTGGCCGATTGCGATCACAGCCGCACCCTAGCCGCGTGAGCCCGCTGTGTCATCTGGGGCTTCCCAACCGGATTTATTTTGCAGTGTAGTCCCGTTTTGCAACGGGGCTGTCTCGAAATCGGACCGCATTTGAGACAGAGGCGACGGCGACGACTGCGCCCTAGAGGCGGCACGGTTCTGGCTCAGGGGGGCTTCATGAACCTCACCACCACCGCGCTCTCCGTCTTCGACCATCTCCATCGGTGTCCGTCCGTGACGGTCTTCGAAGCCCACGTCGCCCCGCCGCGCGACGAGAGCGCCCATCTTCGCGCGCTCGGGCGTCTGCGTTTCGGAGACGAGGCAGCGTCTCGGCTCATCGCCTCTTTGCCGGAGGTAAGACTCTCATGGGGGCTGCGTGGCGAACGCGCTGTGCTCGGATCCATCAGGCTCCCTGGTGCGGACGTGGTCGTGGCGACACTCCTCGATCGCTCACGGCCAGCCTCGTCGCACGCTCAGCGAGGCCCAGCGGGCGAGTTCGCGCTCGATGGGCTGGTCCTCGACGCCCGCTCCATCCCAGCGTGTGCAGTCGCAATCGATGTCTTCGACTCGGGATTGCCCAGCGCCAAAGGCACGGCGAATCTCGTCGCGGTCGGCCGGCGAGTCGCGTCGCCGATCGTCATGATGCGGGGCTTTCACCCCCTGCCCTCACCAGGCTTCACCCTCGGCTCCTACTTGCGGCTCACCTTTGGGACCGCTGGACTGCTGATGCTGAGAGACGTCGAAGGAGGTGACGCCGCAGCGCTCGGGGCCCTCATGGACGACTCGCCGGCAGGCACGCTCCTACTGCCGATTCGCGACCTCGCTCAGCTCGCGGCAGGCCCCACGCGATTGCACCGCGGGCAAGCGTCCGACCGGGGAGAGCGCGATGGCGCGGGGTTCTAACGTGGTTGGTACAGCAAACGGGGTGAGCCGCCCTCTTCTACTCAGCGTCCGGTTGCCGATCGGGGTGGGCGGCGATCAGCGCCTCGAGCCGGGACGCCTCCGCGTCCACGCGAGCGATGATGGGGAACGCGCCCAAGGCGACGCCGAAGCGTCGAGCGTTCTGGACCTGCGGCACGAGGCACAAGTCCGCGGCGGAAGGGCTTTCGCCGACGGCGTAACGGCCCGCTGTCGTCTCGAGCACCGTCTCGAGCGCCCTGAAGCCACGCTCGATCACCTGAGCGGCAAAGGCTCGGGCACCCGCGGCGCCCTGGCTCAGGTCATGCTCGATGGCACGCAGGACCCACAGATTCTGAAGCGGCTGTATCCCGCTGTTCACGATCTCCACGACCTGCCTGATCTGGGCCCGATTGAAGGCGGAACCGGGATAGAGGCTCGGGCTGGGGTGGCACTCCTCGAGGTACTCGATGATGGCCACGCTCTGCGCCACGAGCCCGTCTTCGGCCTCGAGCAACGGTACCTGCCCCATTGGGTTCTTGGCGAGGTAGGCCGGCGCCAACTGCTCCCCACCACCCCGTACCAAATGGACGGGGACGGTGACATAGGGCAGGCCCTTGAACGTCAGGGCAGCACGCACGCGCCACGCGGAAGAGGAGCGAAAGTAGCTGTGCAGGCGGTACACGTGGGTCTCGCTCACTGGCCTTGACGCCCGCACGGCACGACGACCTGCTCGATGGCGCCAAAGATGCCATCTCCGCGCGGGTCCTGGTCGGGCAGCGCCATCGCGATCCGAACGCGGTCGCCGTACTTCAAGAAGGGGGTGGAGGCAGCGCCAGTGTCGATGACCTCGATCATACGACGCTCAGCGAGGCAAGACGATCCGCGAGCGCGGTCTCGGTTCGAGACGGTCCCACTGCCGATGATCGTACCTGCGGACAGGGCTCGAGACTGGGCGCAGTGCGCGATGAGTTGCGGAAAGGAGAAGTGCATCTCCGCCCCGGCGTCAGGATCACCAAAGAGCTCGCCGTTGAGCCAAGTGCGAAGAGGCAGGTGCACGCGCCCGTCACGCCAGTGGTTGCCGAGCTCATCGGGAGTTACCGCGAAGGGCGCGAAGGCAGAGCTGGGCTTGCTCACGAAGAAGCCGAAGCCCTTGGCGAGCTCATTTGGAATGAGGTTTCGGAGTGAGACGTCGTTCACGATGAGGAGCAAGCGGATGTGGCCGCCGGCGTCCAAGGGCGCCACACCGAGAGGGACATTTCCTGTTATTACAGCAATTTCCGACTCGAAGTCGCAACCCCACGCTGGGTTGGGGAGGGGGATCTCGTCCTTGGGTCCGAGGAAGGTGTCGCTCCCTCCTTGATAGACGAGTGGGTCGGTCTCGAGCGTCTCGGGAGGCTCGGCGCCGCGCGCCTTACGCACGAGCACGATGTGGTTGATGTAGGCGCTGCCGTCGATCCAGCCGTACGCGCGCGGGAGCGGGCTCCGAAATCGAACGTCACTCGCGAGCAGGGCCGACGTACCGCCGTCATCGAAGGACTCGGACAGCGCGAGCAACTGTGGCTGGCAGCGGTCCCAGTCGTCGAGGGCGGCCTGCAGTGTCCTCGCGATCGCCGCCGCAGGTAGGAGGCGAGCGCCGTCGCGGCTGGCGACGCAGAGACGCCCGTCGCGGGTGCCGTCGTCGATGGTGCAGAGCTTCATGGAGTACTCCTTGGCGAGGGGACCGGCTAGGGGGCGGCTCGGCGGGCGTGCGGGGAGAGGATCAGCCCCAGCTATCGTCGTAGCCAGCCATGTCGAGCGCGAGCGCTTCAGCGGTGAGTTTAAGAGGGTCGAAGGTGTCGATCATCACGGCGGTCTCGCCAGTCTCGGTCGTACCGATGCTTCGCTCGTAAGCGCCCGGATGGGGGCCGTGTGGTATTCCCGCCGGATGCAGGCTGAAGGAGCCAGCGTGAACGCCGCGACGGCTCGTGAAGTCGCCGTCGCAGTAGAAGATGACCTCATCGACGTCCACGTTGCTGTGAGGATAAGGGCACGGGATGGCGTCCTTATGAAAGTCCACCTTACGCGGCACGAAGCTGCAGACGAGCGTGCTGTTCGTGGCGAACGTGCCGTGTACCGTCGGGGGCAAGTGGACCTGCCCGATCTTCGGGCTGAAGCGGGAGATCGGGAACGTGAAGGGGTAGACGTAGCCGTCCCAGCCCACGACGTCGAAGATGGGCGAGCGCTGTTCATGACGGGTGAAGCGGTCCGCCCGCTTGGTCACCACCGTCCGTAGATTGGTCACAGCCGGCGGGAGCGGTCCGAGCGCCGACGCCGCGAAGTCGCGAGCGGTGTACGGCGCGTCCATGCGCAACTGACCGACCGAGTTACGGTATTGCGCGGGCAGCTTCATCGATGACCGCAGCTCGCACCACAGCCAGTGCTGGTCAACCAGCCCGGGTCCTCGAGCATCGAGGCTGATGTGGTAAGGCACGCCTCGTGGGATGAAGAGGTAGTCGCCCGCTTTGAATGAGAGCACCCCAAAGGTCGTGGCGAGCACGCCGCCGCCGGACTGGATGAAGAAGACCTCGTCACCATCGCCCTGCATGAAGGACAGGTCGTCGTCCGAAATAGGCCTCACGATCCCGATGGTTAGGTCTGCGTTCCACATCAGGGGTACCCGCCCCGTGATGGGACCGCCGTGCGGCTTGATCTTCAAGGAGTCGAGGTGACGCCGCCGAACCGGGGAGTCTGTGGGAGCTGCGCCGTCCGTGCGGGCTGGAAAGAGCGGCGCGATGACCTCGCCGTCGCCGACGAACTGGGGCGGCCTCTCGTGATAGAGGATGGAGAAGGGACCATCAAAGCCGCCGCGCGTGTGGCAGTGCTCGTAGAACAGTGCGCCGCTTTGATCACGATGGACGGTATGAGGCTTCGGGGGGATCCGGCCCGAATGGCGGTACCCGATCACGGGACCTGCTCACGTTCGATGGCTTCGAAGAGGGCCCGGAAGTTACCTTCGCCGAACCCGTTATCGCCGCATCGCTCGATGAGCTCGTAGAAGAAGGGGCCGGCCTCCGGCTCGGCATAGAGGGTCGATGCGTCTTCGAGGAAGATCTGGATGAGGTAGTTGTCGACCGGTGAGCCGTCGATGAGGATCCCGAGTGGTTCGAGCACAGAGAGCTTATGCCTGAGATGGTCGACGTTCACCTGCTTGCGCGACAGTCTTTCGGGGGCCTGTGCGTAGTAGCTCGACGGCGTCTTCAAAAACGCCACTTGGCGCTCCCTGAGCGTCCGTACCGCCGCGACGACGTCGCCCACTTCGAGTGCGATGTGCTGGATGCCCGCGCCGCTGTTCTGTTCGACGAAGCGGTTGATCTGGCCGTCTTTGAAGAAGGGCTGGAGGGGCTCGTTGATCGGAAACTTGAGGCCTGACCGGGGATCCCACATGACCACCGACTTCAGCCCGGTCCCCTTCTCGCCACCTTGCCGGACATCCTCAGTGTGAAAGGCGATCTGCCAGCACTGCTCCATACCCATGACGTGTTCGAGCCAGAGCCGCGTCGCAGCCATCGTCGGCGCGTTGCTCGTGACGTGGTCGATTCGCGCCACTCCGACGCTTGGAACCGTGGGGCTGGACCCGGGCTCGACAGTCGCCGCCTCGAAACCCGGCGCGAACCCATGCCAACCATCCTTCTGCACGAAGCGAAAGGTGACGTCACCGAGTGCAGTCGTGATGCTGAAGTGGCGAAAGCGCCCTCCGTCCTGCCGCGTCTCACGGATGGTGTGAATTGGCGTCGCATCGCGGGACGTGAGGAAGCGCCAAGCGCGATCGAGGTCAGACACTTCGAACGTGAGCGAGCCGACGCCGGCCGGGTGATGACGGAGGTAACGAGCGGCACGGCACGTGGGGCGTACCGGCGTTGAGACCACAACGCGCACGTCGCCACCCTGGTAGACGATGCTGGCCTGCCCCGTCTCTTCAGTCATGTCGGCACCCGATTGGGCGACCCGCTTGAAGCCCAAGCACTGCTCGTAGAAACCGGCCGATCGCTCTGGCTTGTGGACGAAGTAGTGAATGGCGTCGACGCCGATGATGCCGAGTTCTTCCGATGCGGCCATGGGGACTCCTTCGCGCTGATGGCGCTGCGACCGGCCCGAAACGCAGACGCGACCGGCGTCAAAGCGCCCTCTGACGGTAACTGAGGGCTCTTCGAGAGGGAGTGTATACCCAGAGGAGAACGTCAGCCACCGCTTCACTGAGGGGGGTCGTACGTGCTCAGCCCCAGTGCCGGCATCGCCGGCTTCAGCCGGAACTGACGCCGGGCTATCAGCCCCAGTGCCGGCGTCGCCGGCTTCAGCCGGAGCTGACGCCGGGCTATCAGCCCCAGTGCCACCGTCGCCGGCTTCAGCCGGGGCTGGCGCAGGGCTATCAGCGGTCAGCGGTCAGCGGTCAGCCAAGCCAGGACGCGCTCGCCGCGCGAACGGGAAGAGCCACCCGGCCGGCCGACCCGCAGAAGCTGACCGCTGAAAGCTGAAAGCCCCGTGAGCAGCTCTGAGCGACCCGCCGTTACCGCCGGCAGGAGCCGTGGTCGTCGAGTCAGTCACGAGCGCTCAGCGGTCAGCCCGTCAAGGCCAGGGAAGCGCCGCGCCGTGCGAGACACGTCGGACGGCCCGCTGGCCGGAGCTGACCGCCGACCGCTGACCGCTCACCGCTCAGGAACAGCACTGAGCGCCGCGCCGGCATCGCCGGCAGGAGCCCTCGAAATCGAGTCAGTCACGAGCGTCATCAAAATCCACAGACGGTGGCGACGCGGGAGGGTCTGGCGGTAGAGTAGTGCCCATGCCCGACGTCGAGCCCATCACCGGCCCATTCCCCTGCGCCGCTCCTGCACCCAAGCTCGCCACTCACGAGCGCGGATGGCGGTCCTCCATCCTGCTTTGCCTCGTGACCGCCCTGACTGTCTGCGCTGCGGCTCCTGCGAGCGCGGTCCAGATCTCACGCGGCAAGTGGAGCTTCGGCCTGTCTGGCTCCGGCGGCTCGCGGTCTGCCGGCGTCGGCTTGGGCGTTGGCTATGTCGTGGTCGACGGGCTCGTGCCGTCCATCAGCGTCAGCTACGGCTGGAACGGCTTCGATAGCGGCGACAGCCACCGGCTCGAGACCGCTCTAGAGCTGCGCTACTACCTCTTCCAGAACCACATCGTCGCGCCCTTCATCTACGCCGACACCAGCCACGTCTATCTGGCCTTTCGAGGCGGTGTAAACGAGGACCACAACTTCTTCAGCACGGGCGGAGGCCTTGGGATCGCGTTCTTCGTCGGTCAAAATGCGGCTTTCTCCTTCCGAGGCGGGGTTGGAACCTGGCTCGGGGCCGAACAGTCGCTCTTCGACCGCGGCATCCTAGAAGAAGCACCCATCTTCGAGTACGGCTTCGGCTTCTCGTTCTTCTTGTAGAGACGCCTTGGGCGCGTCAGGACTCGATGCGGATGATCGTCCGCTCGTGCTCATATAGGTGCTTCTTACGTCGTCGCGAGCGGAGCGACGGCACCGCCTCTTCGAGCGCCGTCGCGTGGGGATCGACGACCGGATCGGTGAACACCCCATGGCGTTCGCCGGGTTCGAAGGGAGGCAGCTCTGGCTCGGGCTCGGTCGTCTCCCACGACGCGAGCGGGTCTTGGGCGCGCCTCGGCGCACCGTAACCGGGTAGCAGCACCAAGTTGGTCTCGAGCTCGCCGGGCATCTTCTTGCGCATGGCGGGATCCAACCACGTCGTTGCGCTGTGAGCAAGGAGAGCACCGCACACCTGACGAGGATTCCGGCTTGAAGTGGCGCAAAATGAGGTTCGGTGCACTCGAACCCGAGCGCGGTTATAGTCGCGTCGTGTCATCGCGCGTCCGAGCGGTCGTGTGGGCCCTCGGCTGGGCTCTCTTCGCATGGGGCTTACTCGGGTCCTTGACCCCTGAGCTCGAAGCCAACGCCGACACGGAGCGCGACGTCCTGAGGGCGCTCTTACTCATCGACCACGGCATCCTCCCCGCTACCGGGCCCGCCATTGACTACCTCCCCGTGGCGTTGCCGCCGACGTGGTACTTCCTCGTGGCGCCGATGACTCTCGTCTGGCGTAGCCTAGAGGCCATCCACACCTTCCACGTCCTCGTACTGATGGTCGGCCTCGTCGCCATTGCCGCGTGGCGCGGCCCGGAGCGCCCACCCACCAGCAACCCACCCACCGGTGCCCCACCCACCGGTGCCCAAACGGGTCACAGCGGCCCTCGTGGCGCGCTCACTATCGGCGTGTTGCTCGGTACCGCCTACGTCCCCGAGGTGCTCGCCTCCGTTTGGCACAACGGCCTCGTCCCCGGGATCTCCGCGCTCTGGGTCGCCGCCTTGCTCAGAACGGACAGCTCGCCACCCATCCGGGCCGCGTGGGCGCTCGCCGCTGCGTTCTCGTGCTCTGCACTGCTCGTTCAACTCCATGTCGTCTCCGCGCTGACCTTCCTAGCCCCGGCCCTCATCCTCGCGGTACGACTGAGGCGAGACGGCGCAGCAATCGCCTGGCCCGCGCACCTCGTGACTCTCCTGGTACTAGGCGCTTTGGCCGCGACCACGCTCTCTCTCCTCTGGGGCCTCGACCTCGAGCGCGCGTCGGCGATCATGGAAGCTCGCACTTCGAGCGAAGCCTCCTGGCTGAGCTCCCTCGGCGCCGCCACCCTGCGCCTGTCCGAGCTACTGACCCCCAACATCATGAAAGATATCGCCCCCGTCGGCGCGGTCTGGCTCGCTCTGGCAGCCGTCGGAGCCTTCTCCGCCCGGGCTGGGGCATCTCGTGCCTTGCGCCTCGCCTTGAGTGTGTCTGTCTTCACTGGCCTCGCTGGCGCTGCCATGCTCTCGAGACTCGACCCCGCTCCCCGCTACTTTGGCCCCTCACTATGGGCCGTCGTCGGTCTCGCGGCGCTCGGCGCACGCGCCATCGCCGCTCGATTCACTCCGCGAGAGCACGCTCTGAAGGCGAACACCCGCGCGGGCGTCTGGCTCGCCCTGGCCGCACTGGCGCTTTGGCCGCTCGGGCGCCCCGCCGCCGGTGAAGCGTTGCGAGAGACCGCCATCCCGAGCTTGCGGGAACAGGCGACCCTCGCTGCCATCTTGCGGGACGACTATGGAGCAGGCCTCAACGACCTCGACCGACTCCACGGCCCGGTGATGAACGGCCTGTCCGCGATGCGCCTGCAAGCAGTGCTCGCCCTTTGGCCCGTTGCCGGCGAGGACCGGGGCGAGGCAGACGCCTTCCTCTATGCTGGCCCCGCTGACTTCCCAGCCCCCGCGTCCCTGACGGACGAGCGTCAGGTTACCGGTGGCAGCGATCGCGACTGGCTCATAGGCCGCATGGTCGCTAGCTCGCGGCTGCTCTCCGCCCACGTCGCTGGACGTCGCTGCACCATCGGATGGCCGCAGCGGTGGTCCGCCCTCGAGGCCGACGAGCTTCGTCCTTTTGGACTTCGCGCCGGCGCGAGCGTCGAGTCGTGTCGCTCCCGTCGGCCAGGAGCCGAAGCGGCCCCATTGGTCCTCGAACTCGAGGTCCTCGCGACGCGGTCGACGCTGGTGCTCGGATGGTTCGACGTCGTTCGACATCGGCCGGAGCATGCACGCGTCACACTCGCCCCTGGACCTGGGACGCTGACCCGCCTCGACGGGCCCCTTTGGAGGGACCTCGCGGGCTGGACCTTAGAAGTGCAAACCGCGCCGGCTCGTGTCAGGCTGGCGATCACGCCGGTAGAGACCCTCTCGACCGTGGAGCTGTACTAGAGAGTGCGGCGTCGATACTCAAGGGCTTCGGCTGCACTCGTCATCGCGACTCCGAATGTAGACAGGGACGGAAGCTGATGGCCAAACGACGCGAGCCCCTCGACCTCGACTCTCCGAGCGCCACCACGCCGGGCTCTTCTCAGGGCCCGGGCGACGCCGACTCCTACGACGCCGTACCGTCCGCACACCTGACCGATCGCCTGGTGGAGCTCGAGCTGCGGCTCAGAGCGCTCATCCTGGAACGTCGAAGCGAGTCCGAGCGTCTCGGCACGGCCTTCCCCCTGCCGCCGGCCGCACCGGCCCTCGACGATCCGGACGCCCTACGCGCCGAAGCCGGTGAGCTCGGTGCTCGGATCACGTCGCGTGTCTCAACAACCCAAGCCATGCCGCCCCTTCTCGCCCTCGCAGAACGCTTCTCGCTCGACGCACACCAGCGAGATGCCCTCTTGATCGCGGCCGCGCCATCCATCGACAGTCGATTCGCGCGATATTACGCAGCGTTACACCCGACGCACGCGCCTGAACCCACGGTCGACCTCTGCCTCTCGCTCTGGACTGACACCGTCAGCGAGCGCCTCTCTCTTCGGCGAGTCTTCCGAGAAGGCGGGAGGCTTTCGGAGAGCCATCTACTGCTGATCGACCGCGACCGCGCCCTTCATGGTGACAGCTTCCTGAACCTCGCTCTGCGGCCGAGCGAGAGAGCGCTCGAATGGCTCCTCGGCGAGACGGGCCTCGACGCTCAGCTTCGGAGCCATACCCAGCTCATCGACCCGACCATCGGACTCGACGCCGCCGTGTTACCCGAGGGGCTGAGGGCGTCGATCGACGCGCTCATCGCCCACCATGCCGAATACCGCGACCTCCTCACCTCCTCCGGCCTGAGCGCCCGCATCACGCATGGCAGGGGCATCGTCATGGCGTTCATCGGTCCGCCGGGTACCGGCAAGACCTTCACTGCAGAAGCGGTGGCGAAGGAGCTGGGTAAGCGGCTCCTCGTGGTCGACCCGGCCCAGGTGCTCAGCCCTAAGCAGCCGGTGGAGGTGAACCTCGCTGGCCTCTTCCGTGAAGCGCATCTGCAGAACGCCGTCGTGTTCTTCGATGAGTGTGAGTCCCTGCTCGGCCATCGGCTCGCGAGCGGCTCTTCGGGCCTAGCGCCAACCGTCCTTGCGGCGATGGAGCGCTTCGATGGCGTAATCATCCTCGCCACCAACCTCCCCCAACTCCTCGACGAAGCGGTCGACCGCCGTCTCCTTCTTCGAGCGGTCTTCGAGATCCCGAGCGTCTCCTTGCGACGCCGGCTCTGGGAGTCGCACTTGCCGTCTGGCCTTCTCCGTGCGCCTGACGTCTCGACGGATCGCCTCGCTGCCGACTTCGAGCTCACGGGCGGCCACATCAAGAACGCCGTGCTCGTCGCGGTGAACCGCGCTCTCGGTCGAACGGAGCGCCCCATTGCGCTGACACACGCCGACCTAGAGACCGCTGCACGCTCCCAGATCCGCGCCCGTATCAGTGAATATGCCGAACGAACGGCCACGCCACTGCGCCTGTCTGACATGGTCCTCCCCACCGAAGCCGCCGATCAGATCGCGGAGATCCTCGCCGCCGCTCGATGCCGCAGTGTGGTGTTCCAGGAATGGGGCTTCGCCAAGAAGCTGACGAAGGGGCGTGGGCTGTCAGCCCTGTTCGACGGTGAACCCGGCACTGGGAAGACGCTGTGCGCCGAGATCTTGGCGGCCGAGCTCGGCCTCGTGCTGTACCGGATAAACGTCGCCAACGTGGTGAGTAAGTACATCGGAGAGACCGAGAAGAACCTGACGCGGGTCTTTCAGGAGGCTGAAAACGCCCGCTGCTTGCTCCTCTTCGATGAGGCCGACGCCCTTTTCGGGCAGCGGACCGAGATGAAGACGGCCAACGACAAGTACGCGAACATGGAGATCAACGTGCTCCTCCAGCTCGTCGAGCGCCATGAAGGGATCGTGGTCCTCACGACCAACCTGAAGAAGGGCATCGACAAGGCCTTCGAGCGCCGAATCTCCTATAAGGTCTACTTTCCTTTTCCAGAACCGGAATATCGAGAGCGTATCTGGCGGGACCTCCTCCCGAAAGAAGCGCCTCTCTCGACAGATGTCGATTTCTGGGTGCTCGGGCAGTCTTTCGAGCTGTCTGGAGGCAGCATCAAGAACGCGCTTTTACGCGCTGCCTACCGTGCTGCAGCGGCCTCCCGGCCCATCGCCATGGAGGATCTTCTGTCGGCTGCGAAGTACGAATGTGCCGCCGCAGGGAAGTTGTACCGCGTTGTGAGCGTAGACGAGTTCGGCTAGCGTCTCGGCCCGACGCCTCTAAATGAGGAGGGCGACGCTTGGATCCCATCACTTTCGACCAGCTTCACGTGTTCTTGACCATCGTCGAGACTGGCAGCTTCTCCGCGGCTGCGCGGCGCCTTAGGCGCGCTCAGTCGGCGGTCAGTTACGCCATCGCAAACCTCGAGCGTCTCCTGAGCGTCGAACTCTTCGACCGGTCCACCAGAACGCCGACCGTCACTGCCGTCGGACGGGCGCTGATTCCGGATTCGCGTTCTATCATCGCCCGCGTCCGCGAGCTCGAGTCTCACGCCCGGGCCCTGTCGGGTGGTCTCGAACCGAGAGTCGCGCTGGCGGTCGATGGGCTCTTTCCCGTCGAGCCCATCCTCAAGTCACTCTCGGCATTTCGCGATCAGTTCCCCCTCGTGCAGGTTGGTTTCTACAGCGAGATGCTCGGCGGCGTTGTCCACCATTTGGCGGAGGACCGCTGCGACTTCGGCATATCGACGCCGCTTCTAACGGAAGTCGAGGGCTACTCGTGGACCTATCTTACAGACGTGGAGCTCATCGCGGTCGTCTCGCGAGATCATGTCCTTGCGAAGCTCGGCAGACCCTCCACACACGCCGATCTCCACAGCCACACCCAGCTCGTCATCACGGACCGTTCGCCCCTAACCGAAGGCCGTGACTTTGGCGTCATCTCCGGTTCGACGTGGCGGCTCGCCGACTTGCAGAGCAAGCTCTCTTGCCTCCTGCAGGGGCTCGGTTGGGGCAGTATGCCTCGGCACACGGTGGCGAGCGATCTCGAGAGCGGCCGCCTCGTCCAGCTCGCGATCGAGGGCCAGGAGCCTGCAGTGTTAGCCCCCATGGCGCTCGTCCATCGCCGTGGCTACCAACCGGGCCCAGCGGCCGAGTGGCTTCTCGACCACCTGAAGCGAACGATCGCCGAGCACTGCCCGCCAAGTCGTCCGCTCTGACCATCTCCGGCGCTACGTCTGCGCTCGGTGAGAGAAGCGGACGTTCTTGGGTTAGCGTGGCGCGACGAGAGCATGGAAAGAGAAGCGCCTGACCACATCTTCACCGTCCTCTCGGCCGACGAGGACCAACACGGGCGCAACGCCGTTGGTGTAGATGGCCTCGACATCCGATGCATCTCGCAAGCCGAG
>CANMLD010000006.1 GCA_947498315.1 Pseudomonadota bacterium
GCTGACCGCCGACCGCTGACCGCCGACCGCTGACCGCCGACCGCTGATCGCTGGCCGCTCAGGACCAGCACTGAGCGCAGCGCCGGCATCGCCGGCAGCAGCCCACGGAATCGAGTTGGTTACGAGCGTTCTTCGACCAACCGCAGCCCTATCGAAGGGACGCCGAGCCGGGTGAGTCGCGCATCTCCTCGAGGTGGCGGAAAAAATACCTCAACGGAAGGCTCCACAGTCTCGAATGGCACGCCAGCAGTCACTCCCGTCGAGACGCCTCAGCAAGGGGTGGCAAGGCCGGGAGCGACTGTGAAATCGAGACGAGGGTGACCGGGTGTCCGGTCCGGCGAAGGCAAAAACGTGGAGGTATGTAATGAATTTTAGTACTTGGAACCTGCGAGGGAGACTGCTGCAGCCGGTCGTTCTCGCGCTTGGCACGGTCTGGATCGGGGCCTGTTCAGGGCCGTCAACGCCTGAGATGAATGAGGGGGCCACGCCGCTCCCTGGTACCGAGGCGGCCGCCCTCGAGCCAGGTGACAGCACGGGCGACCTGACGATCATCTCGCCCTGCAAAGAGGGGCAGGTCTCGGGCAAATGCATGTCCGAAGACCGACTGCTCGAAGCGGCGGTGAAGCAGTGCCATGCCTCGGGCTTAGTGCTGAAGAAGTGGGCCTTTGGCGCCCCGTGCGCTCGCGGCTTTGAAAGTATCTCTTTTCTGTGTTGTCCAGGCGACCTGACGTGTTGTCGGGCCGATGGCGTCGCCACCATGACGCCGATCGGCCAGTGCAAGCGCCCCCTCCCTCCCACTGCCTGCCAGCCTGACGAACCGATTTGCTGCAAGACCGAAAACGGTCCGCAGATCCTCCCCGGGAGCCAGTGCCCGCAAGACTCGGAGCTCGAGCCGAAGTTCTGCGAGGGCCCGTGCGTCGCCGTCGCCTCCAACCAGGGCTGCCTATCGGCGGAAGACTGGAAGGGCGCCGTGATCCAGAAGTGCGAGGCGCAGGGCCTCGAGCTGACGAGCTACACGCTCGGGCCGGCCTGCGGCCCGAACAAGTTCACGTCGATCCAGGCGACCTGCTGCCCGGTCGCTGACGTCTGCTGCGAACTCTCGACCGGCCCGGCGCTCGTCCCGGCCAATCAATGTGACCGCCCGCTTCCCGCGGACCAGTGCAAGCCCTTCGACGTCTGCTGCAAGACGCCGAGCGGATACCAGGTCACGCCGAACGCGTCGTGCCCGGCGGATTGGACCCTGCCGCTCGCGGAGTGCGAAGCGACCGTCTGTTGCAAGACCGACGCGGGCTTCGCTGAGCTCCCGGCTACGCAGTGTCCGTCGTCACAAGTCGCCCCCGGGGACTACTGCAAGCCCCAGGACGTCTGCTGCAAGACAACCACTGGTCTTCAGATCGTCTTGGAGGACCAGTGCCCGATCGCGGCCATCGTGGGCTTCGACATGTGCCTCGCGGAGGTCTGCTGCAAGACCGACGCTGGCCCCGTTACCGTTCCGGCCGTGAAGTGCCCGGCCTCGCAGCAGCTCCCGGCCGACCTCTGCAACGCCGACGTCTGCTGCAAGATCAACGGTGGCTACTTCACGCTCCCCGCCGGCCAGTGCCCGGACGGCCAGATTGCGGAAGAGGGCCTCTGCAAGCCGGTCGACGTCTGCTGCAAGTTCCCCGACGGCTACCACGTCGTCCCGCAAGACCAGTGCCTCTCGGCCGCGGTCGTACCTGCTGATTACTGCGCGGAGGCGGTCTGCTGCAAGACCGCGTCGGGCTACTTGACCGTGCCAGCCGGCCAGTGCCCGGTGGGCGCCATCGTACCTGGCCTGCTGTGCCAGGTGGTCGAGGTCTGTTGCAAGACCTCCGCCGGCTACCAGACCCTGCCGTCCACCCAGTGTCCGCTCGGTGCCGTGGTGTCGGCTGACCTCTGCAAGCCGGTCGAGGTCTGCTGCAAGACCGACCTCGGCTACCAGGTCCTTCCGTCGACCCAATGTTCGGCAACCGCAACGCTGCCGATCTCGTTCTGCGCTCAGGAGGTCTGCTGCGAGACCGCTACTGGCTATCAGGTCGTAGCAGCGTCTAAGTGCCTCGCCGCCCAGATCGTTGCGTACGAGCTCTGCAAGCCCCAGCCAGAGGTCTGCTGCAAGACCGCGGTCGGCTATCAGTTCGTGCCGGGCGACCAGTGCCCAACGAGCCAGCTCATCCCGGCTGACCTTTGCAAGCAGGAGGTCTGTTGCAAGACGAGCGCAGGTTACCAGACGGTGCCAGCCTTCCAGTGCCCCGCGAGCCAGTGGGCCCCGAATGAGTACTGCAAGCCGGTCGTCGAGGTGTGTTGCAAGACCTCGTTCGGCTATCAGATCGTGCCGTCGACCCAGTGCCCGTCGTCGCAGGTGATCCCGGGCGACCTCTGCAAGCAGGAAGTCTGCTGCAAGACCGCCACAGGCTACCAGACCTTGCCGGCGTATCGGTGCCCGGCCAGCCAGTGGGTCGCGGGCTCGCTGTGCGTGCCGCAGGTCGAAGTCTGCTGCAAGACCGCGACGGGCTATCAGTTCACGTCGTCGGCGAAGTGCCCGACGTCGCAGGTGGTCCCGGTCGATCTCTGCAAGCAGGACGTCTGCTGCAAGACCGCCACGGGATACCAGACGCTGCCGGCCTTCCAGTGCCCCGCAACGCAGGTCGTGGCGCCGGAGCTGTGCAAGCCCGTAGACGTCTGCTGCAAGCTGAACGGCGGCTTCTTCGTCGTCCCGTCGACCCAGTGCCCGGCTACCCAGGTCGCCCCGGCGGACCTCTGCAAGCCGGTCGACACCTGCTGCAAGACGGACTTCGGCTACCAGATCCTCCCGTCGAACGTGTGCACGAGCCCGATCGACTGGAAGTTCTGCAAGCAGGAGGTGTGCTGCAAGACCGCCGCCGGCCCGCAGATCGTCCCGGCGTTCCAGTGCCCGGCCAGCCAGTGGCTCGCTGACGAGGTCTGCCAGCAGAAGGTTTGCTGCAAGACCTCGGCTGGCTTCGTCACGCTCCCGCAGTCGCAGTGCCCGGCCTCACAGATCGTCTCGTTCGAGCTGTGCAAGCCCCAGGACGTCTGCTGCAAGACCTACGTCGGATACCAGATCCTCCCGAGCACCCAGTGCCCGGCGAGCCAGCAGGTCGCTAGCGACATCTGCCGTCAGGAGGTCTGTTGCAAGACCGCCGCTGGCTACCAGATCGTCCCGGCGGCGTCGTGTCCGGCCAGCCAGACGGTCGGTATCGACATCTGCAAGCAAGAGGTCTGCTGCAAGACCGACGGCGGGTACTTCGTCCAGCCGGCCGCCCAGTGCCCGGCGGGTCAGATCGTGTCCTTTGAGATGTGCAAGCCGACGACCGTCTGCTGCAAGACCGACGCGGGCTACCAGCTCGCGCCGTCGAACCAGTGCCCGGCCATCGTGCCGAACGAGTACTGCTCAGCGAAGGTCTGCTGCAAGACCGCCACGGGCTACACGTTCGTGACGGCCGCGGAGTGCCCGGCGACGCAGCAGGTCTCGACCGACCTCTGCCTGAACCCGGTCGAGATCTGCTGCAAGACCCCAAGCGGCTTCCAGATCCTCCCCGCCTCGCTCTGCCCCGCGGGCGGCGCGTCGCCCTGGGAGATGTGCAAGCAGGAGGTCTGTTGCAAGACCGCGACCGGCTACCAAACGGTGGCCTCGTCTCAGTGCCCAGCCTCGCAGGTCGTCTCCTACGACCTCTGCAAAAAGGAGGTCTGCTGCCTCGTGACTGTCGGCGGGACGACCGGTTACGCCGTGGTCCCGGAGTCGCAGTGCCCTGCTGGCGCCATCGTCTCGGACGACATGTGCCGTCAGGAAGTCTGCTGCAAAATGCCGGGCGCCTACCACTTCACGACGGCGGCCGATTGCACCGCAGCGGGTGGGGCGGCTGCCCCGGATGGTGCCTGCTACTCCGAGTACTGCTGCAAGACCAGCGCGGGCTTCCAAGTCGTCCCGGCCTACGCCTGCCCCACCTGGGGCATCGTGACCCCCGAGCTGTGCGCGCCCGTCGAAGACGTGTGCTGCAAGACGCCGAGCGGCTATCAGGTGCTCCCGAGCACCCAGTGCCCGGCCTCGCAGGTCGCCCCGGACGAGCTCTGCAAGCCGCAGGGTGAGGTCTGCTGTCTCGTGAACGGCTCGCCGACCATCGTGAACGCGATTGACTGTGCCGGCTCGGCCATCCTCCCGGACGACAAGTGCGACGAAGCCGTCTGCTGCAAGCTGGACTCGGGCTACCTCGTGGTCCCGGCGTCGGCCTGCCCGGCCGCGCAAGTCTCGTCGCTCGACCTCTGCTACGCGGAGGTCTGCTGCAAGACCGCCGCTGGCTACATCACGGTCCCGTCCTTCCAGTGCGACGCGACGATGGTGGTCTCGCCGAACCTTTGCGCCGCGCAGGAGAAGGTCTGCTGCAAGACTGGAACGGGCTATCAGGCCATCCCGGCGAACCAGTGCCCGACCTCGCAGGTCGTCTCGTGGGACCTGTGCAAGCCCGACCCGGAAGTCTGCTGTGAGACTGCGGTGGGTCCGCAGTTCCTGCCGGCATCGCAGTGCCCGGCTGGCGGCATCCTCCCCGCAGACCGCTGCATCAAGGAAGTCTGCTGCAAGATGCCCGACGGCAACGTCGCGGTCGTCCCCTTGAACGAGTGCCCGAACCAAGCCTACGCCCCGTGGGAGATCTGTGAAGGCTTCGAAGTCTGCTGCAAGCTCCCGACCGGTGGTTACGGCATCGCGTCCATCGTGGAGTGCCCGGCTGCATCGGTCGTCTCGATGGACCTCTGCCAGGACCCCGAAGTCTGCTGCAAGGTAAACGGTGGCTACTTCCCGACGCTCGCCTCTCAGTGTCCGGCGGGCGCGATCGTCGGCTGGGATTTCTGCTTGCAGCAGGCCGAGGTCTGCTGCAAGACGGCCACCGGTGCTTATGTCACCACGCCGTCAACGCAGTGCCCGGTCTCACAGGTCGTCCCGATGGCGTTCTGCGAGACACCGTCGAAGGTCTGCTGTGTGGACCCGATGACTGGCCTCTACAGCTTCGTCGCGGCCTCGATGTGCCCGGCCACCCAAGTGATGCCCGACGAGAAGTGCAAGCCGGTGGTCACCACCGTCTGTTGCAAGACGGCCACCGGTGCCTACGTGACCGCGTTGTCCACGGATTGCCCGTCCGCGCAGGTCGTCCCGATGGCGTACTGCGGGACAGCGTCGGAGGTTTGCTGCCGTGAAGGTGACACCTTCACCGTGGTGCCAGATGGCCAGTGCCCGACGCAGGTCGTGCCGATGCCGTACTGCACCATCTGCGACGCCGGCTTCATTGGCTGGTGCCCGGAGAAGGACCCGAAGCAGTACTTCCTCGATTGCAGCTCCTGGACGCCCTGTGGTCCCGGTGCCATCTACGCGGACGCCAACTGCGACGGTCTCCTCGAGGACGTTTGCCAGGCGTGCCCCTCTGGCACCCATGCGACCGACCTGAATGGCGATGGCTGCTTCGAATCGTGTAGCTGCTGCGATCCGATCAAGTGCCCGACCGGGACCACCCCGGCCGACACCAACAACGATGGCTGCCCTGACATGTGCCGCAAGGATTGCGAAGGCATCGTCTGCGTACCGCCGCTCGTCCCCGTCGACTTCAACGGCGACGGCTGCGTCGACGCCTGCAAGCCGCCCTGCGAGCCGATCGAGTGCCCGCCGGGTCAGGTGGCCTTCGACTCGGACAACGACGGCTGCGATGACGCGTGTCGCGACGGTGGCTGCCAAGGCCTGAATGGCTGGTGCAAGGACCAGCCCCCGGGCCCGTACTACGAGCAGTGCATGGGCTTCGGTGGCGAATGTGGCCCGAACGCCATCTTTGCCGACAAAGACTGCGATGGTCAGCTCGACGTCTGCCAGCTCTGCCCGCCTGGTTCGCACCCTGCTGACCTCAACGGCGATGGTTGCTTCGAAGCCTGCACCTGCTGCGAGCCGATCGTCTGCCCCGACGGTCAGAAGCCGGTGGACGTCGATGGCGACGGCTGCGCAGACACCTGCGTCGACGGCTGTGATTCGTACATCTCGGGCTGGTGCAAGACTCAGGACCCGGCGAGTTACCTCACCCAGTGCATCGCTGCGGGCGGTGGCTGTGGACCGATCGGGATCCTCGCGGACTCGGACTGCGACGGCTCGCTCGACGTCTGCCGGATCTGCCCCCCGGGCACGCACTCGGTCGACGCCGACAACGACGGATGCGAAGAGGCTTGCGACTGCTGCCCCGTGCTCGCGTGCCCGGCTGGCACGGAGCCCGTCGACAGCGACAAGGACGGCTGCCCGGACCGCTGCGAAGCGCCGTGTAACCCCTTCTTCGGCTGGTGCAAGGACAAGCCGGCAGCGGCTTACCTGACCCAGTGCCTCGCGTACGGTGGTACTTGCGGCAATAACGCCATCTTTGCCGACGAGAACTGCGACGGCACGCTCGACACCTGCCACCTCTGCCCGGCCGGGACCACCCCGGCGGACACGAATGGCGATGGTTGCTTCGAAGCCTGTGTCTGCTGCAAGCCCATCGCCTGCAAGCCGAACGAAAAGGCTACGGACACCAACGGCGACGGTTGCCCCGACACATGCGTCTCCTTCGCCTGCGACAAAGCGATCTTCGGCTACTGCAAGGACCAGAGCTACTCCGCCTTCGTGACGCAGTGCCTGGCACAGAACGGCGGATGCGGCAATGGCGCCATCCTCGTTGACTCGAACTGCGATGGGGAGATCGACATCTGCAAGACCTGCCCAGTCGGGACCATCCCATCGGACCTCGACGGCGACGGCTGCCAAGAGTCGTGCGATTGCTGCCCCGCTGCGCCGGTCTGCCCGGCCGGCCAGAAGCCCGTCGACAGCGATAGCGATGGCTGCCTCGATGTGTGCCGCCCGGACACAGTGTCCTGCTATCAAGAGAAGTGGGGCTTCTGCGGCGGTATCGCCTCGGCGTCCTACCTAGCGCAGTGCCTCGCTGCGGGCGGAACCTGCGGCCCGACGGGCGTGCTCGGTGACGGCGACTGCGATGGGACGCTGGACATCTGCAAGATGTGCCCGCCGAACTCGCACTCGGCGGACCTCGATGGCGACGGCTGCTGGGAGTCTTGTGTCTGCTGCGAGCCTATCTCGTGCCCGGCCGGTATGAAGCCTGCGGACGCGAACAAAGATGGCTGCGCGGACTCGTGCGTCCCTGCCTGTCAGAACCTAGAGTGCCCAGCGGGTACAGCCCCGAAAGACGAGAACGGCGATGGATGCGCCGATGCCTGCAAGCAGCTCTTCCCCAGTGGTTCTCAGTGCGGAATCGATTCGCACTGCGCCAGCGGAAAGTGCCTGAACTTGAAGTGCCTGTAGCTTGATGAGTGGTCAGGAGCCGGCGCCGCATCCTCGGGATGCCGCCCCTCCTGACCGCTCTCGCTCTCTCCGCTCGTGCTCCCACCCACATCGACTCGGCCCGATGCGCCATTGACGCCCGCGCGAAGCACGTTCCTTGACCGGACCCGGGGCGTCGGCTAAGGCCGCGGAGTGTCCGAAGTACTTGGCCCACTCATCGACTCCTTGCCTCCGCCGTCGCAGTCGCCGGCGCGGGCGCGGGTTTGTGTCTTCAACCGCGCGGAAGACGAGGGGATCACGTGGGTTCGGGGTGTAGAGGGTCTCTTCCAACTCCCTGAACTGACTACCAATGCATCGGACCTCATCGAGATTGCGCACCACGAGACGCCGTTGGGCCTGTCGCGCCGGGTCTCAACCCGGATCGTGCTGCCCCCGGACGGCTGGTCTGCACCCGATGGAAGTGAACGCCTCAGCCGTTCTGAGATGTTGGCGGCATTTCGTCGCTTCGAAGCACACCTCGAGCCGGCAGCGCTACACGCGATAGAGCCGGATCGGGTTGGCGGCGTGGAGGTCGTCTCGGCGGTTCGTCTCTTCCCACTCCGTACGCCGACGCTGCCGCCCGCGACCCACACGAACTGCGTCTTCGTGGGGTACCGGTCCTGGATCTTGGTCGATCCCGGATCACCATGGCCGGATGAACAGCAACGGCTGCTTCAGGCGGTGGAGCGTTACGCGGGTAGACATGGGCGCCCTGCCGCCATCGTCCTCACGCACCACCATGCCGATCACATCGGAGGCGTCACGGCGCTGTCGGAGCGACTCCGCCTGCCGGTGTGGGCCCATCCCGAGACGGCAGCGCGCGTGCGGTTCCCGGTGACGCGCCTCATCGCTCCATCCGCCGGAGCCCTTGATGAGCTCGAAGGCGGACCGGCAGGCTGGTTCGTCGGGCACACGCCTGGCCACGCAGCGGGTCACTTGGTTCTGGTACGTCCGGCAGATGGGGCGGTCGTTGCGGGCGACATGGTCGCCTCCGTTGGGACCATCTTGGTCGATCCAGACGATGGCGATCTGACCGCCTATCTAGCCAGCCTCGGACAGATGATCGACTGGCTCAGCGCACGGGACAAGGGGGCGACGTCGCCGGTTCATCCCGCTCATGGCGATGTGCTGCTCGACGGGCGGGAGCGGCTGCAGGGTACGCTCCGTCATCGGCGCTATCGAGAGCACCGCGTCCACGACGCGCTCTCGCGGTGGGACGCGCTCCTCGAGATCACGCGCGACGCGTACGCAGACTCCCCCGGGGCTCACCCAGAGCTCGCGCGACGGGCGACGTTATCTCACCTCATCGACCTCGAGCGACGGGGCATCGCCCAACGCGAGTCGGGTCGATGGCTGAGGGCGTAGGACCGTCCGCGGTCCGATCAGCACCGAGCTCACCGCCCTCGGCGGGCGCTACGCGAAGCCCGCCTCCGAGCGGTTCCGCTCGACGCTTGACCGGCCCTGCGTTCGCCGGCAGGAGGGGCGAGGATTGGTGCTTGGAGTTCCCCGAATGACCGAGACCACGCAATGCGCTTGCGGGTGGGGGCGACCGAGGCGCGACCGAGGTGCACGGCGATCGCTCAATCTCCATGTTGTCCGACCTACTCAACCTACACCGAGCGCCGAAAGGGCTTGTTCCATGAGCGGCGCCCACCCGCGGTTCGCGATGGGGCTGGCGGGGCTCGGGTGTGGGACGCTCCCGACGACGACGCCCGGGAGCACGTCGGAGAGCCCGTCGGCCACGACGCGCGCCCTGCCCTCCGCGAACTTGCCGACGCCGATCAAGAAGCGTGGCTTCGTGAGGAGAATCGTGGCCCGTAGCGCGGCGTCGCAGGCGGCGAAGAGCGAGTCCCGCTCGGAGCGCGGCAGCTTCTCGGGCACCACGTTCGCACCCGACTCACTCATGAAGACCAACGGGCAGTAGTTGGTGATGAAGAACCGGGAGAAGAAGGCCTCAGGCGTCCCGTAGCGCTGCTGCGCCCAACTCCAGAGCCGCGCGCCGCTGACCTCGGACTTAGGACAGGCAAAGCCTTGAATCAGGCGCTTCGGATGTTCGTGCGGCGGCCTACCGATGGGCTCCTCGATCTCGAGCCAGTCGCGCACCGCGGCCACTTCCCCAAAGGGCACGCCAACTTGCGCCATGCCAAACGGGCCTGGATTCATACCGATGAGGAGCACCTCCCGCGGCACGCCGGTCGGCCCGAAGCGCCGGCAGTAGGCATCCCAGGCCGGGCGAGCGTAGATGAGAGGGTTGTAGACGTGCGTGACCGGAGGGCTGAAGCGCAGGGGCTCGAGCTCACGGATCAAGTTGGCAGTAATTTGGCCGAGCACGGCACCTCGTCTTACTGATCAGGGCAGATGGCCGTCGTAAGGGCTCGGTCTAAACCGCGACAAGCCGCACTTCGGGCAAGTCCCCGCCGCTCAACGTGGTCGCGTCTTGTCCCTCGAGCATCGTGCCCATCCAAAGAGGGCACTGCGAGGTCGCCAAATGTGCCGCCAAGTCCATCGCAGTCGGCTCGTCCCTGTCTACTCGCTTCCGACGCGAAGCACCGAATAAACGGAGCGTCTCGCGTAGATTCGCGACTCCGGGCTTGGCCGGCGACACGGAACGACTGCGTTTGGAGTCCTGCCACGTCCGAGCAGACTGCGGAGGACGCGCGACGCTAAGGACGGCAAGAGAGCGTCACCAGCGAGGGACCCGGCGTCTCTCAGTCGGTCAGACAAAATGGAGAACGAGTGTACGCCGCGCAATTTTCGGCGCAACGAGTTGGCGCCGACAGGCGCATACTTGAGCGACGAAGACGGGCTTGTAGCCCTTCAAGAAGCGAGAGCAACTCGATGCCCGAAAATTGACGGCGGACTCCAATCGGAGTTTTGCCTGACCCTCTCAGCCTCGACGAGCTCGGGTGCCGCTTACTTGCGGGTGCGACGCTCGGCGCGACGACGACGGCGAACCGCCTCACGCTGCTTGCGCTTGCGAGCCTCGGACGGCTTCTCGTAGTAGCGCTTGCGCTTCAGGGCCTTGAGGATGCCCTCTTTGCCGACTTCGCGCTTGAGAGCGCGAATAGCGCGCTCGACGTCACCATCGACGACGACGATCTCGAGCGGACGAAGTTGGCCATCGCCACGCTTCTGCGGCTTCGGACGGTCGCTACCGCCCGAACGACGGGGACGATCCCCACCGCGGTCACCACCCGACGGGCCATCCTGGCCCCGATCCACCGACTCGATGCTCTCTTCCGTGTTCTTCCGCATGGGCAGTCGTGTCCGTTCCTGTTCCGTCGTGCGCGAGGGCTGAGCACCGGGCACCGGGAACCCCAAGCGGTTCCGCGACCACGTGCCGCGCTGAGCCAGTCGCTTGAGCGACGGAGCGCGGCACCTTAAGGCCGAGTGCCAGGGGAGTCAAGGGGCAATTCGACCTCGACCTCACTCCGGCAGCGGCCAGCGAACTTCGAAGTCGAGTACGTCGGGGAGTGTCTCTGGCGTGAGGCCGAGGAGGCTCGCGATGAGCGACCTCGCGCCTTCCGGCTCGAAGCCGCCAACCTCGACGACGGCGAGGACCAGCTCGTCCGTCTTCAACGCGCCGCTGATCCGTGGCGCCTCTCCCGGCGGGACGCGGAAGACGGCGCCGACGAGGCCGATCTCGGCCAAGAGCTCAGTCCCATTCATGATCGGGACGGTGAGGTCCGTCGGCACCGTCTCGATTCCGGCCCCTCCAGCGAGATCGATGGCCCTCCAACCCGTGGGTGCGACCGTGCCAGCGTCGTCCCGCGCGAAGCCGAGCGCCACCTGCGCTTGCCCGCTCGTCGGGGCTCCCAGCTCGCCATAGACGAGCGCGGGCAGGAGCGGATCGATGATGGAGACCCCTGCGGGCGACACGGCCGTCGCAGTCTTTCCCGTGAAGGTCTCGGTGGCGAGGGTACCGAGCGCGAAGGTCTCTACCGCGCCGCCAAGCGTCGCCGTCGCAACGTATAGTCCCGGGACCGCAAAGCTGTGCGAACGTGACGTCGCGCCCATTGGGACCGTGTCGTCTGCACCATCGCCCCAGTCGAGGGCCCCGCCCGGCGACGCCGCCAGGAACGTCAGCTCGTGAGCCTGACCGGCTGGGACCAGCGCGTCCTTGACCTGGACGCGGACGTCGCTCGCGGCGCCGGCGAGGGCATCGGCGACCCGCCGATCCGGCGCCGTCCAGTAGAAGCCCCAGTGCGTTCGGCCGAGGTAGCGGTAGGGGTAGATGGTCCAGTTCTCGTCGCCGTCGAGCGTCTCGCCGCCGCCGATGGACCGCTCGAGGGGCTCATAGCGGTAATCGGCTTCGCGCCGATGGATGACCGCGATGGCCGCCTGAGTGGTGGCTTGCGCCGCAGCGAGCCCGGCCGCGCTCGTATCCTCCGCTCCGGACAGAATTGAACGGCGCCGCGCCGCAAGAGCGCCAAAGAGCTCGGCGGCGTGGCGCGCGCGTAGTCCGGTCACCTCGATGCCGTCGCGGATCTCTCGGAAGATGGAACCGCCAGTCTCGGGGATCCAGTCTTCCACGGTGGCGAGGTTCTGCACGAGGGCAGCGTAGGTCCCGGCCATCTCGACGAGCCGCGGACGCGTCGACTGCTCCCACGTCGTGAGCGCAGCCTCGTCCCACGAGAACACCGCTTCGGGCGTGGGCGGAAGGGGATGGAAGACGACGCCGAGCGCGGCGGCCGCTTCCGTCTCAGCGTCGGTCCCGACCAGATAGCGGAGCATCTCCGCGTCGAAGAAGACGGTCTCCTGGTGCGCGATGACGGCGTCGAGCACGTCGAGCACGTCATCCTGGGCCTCGCCGAACGGCGTGGTGATGTCCGCGAGGCAATCACGCCAGTCCACGTCGCGGTCCGCCGCCATTCGGAAAGCGCAATACTCGTTCTGCCAGTAGCCCCACTCGTGGCCGCTACCGAAGATGCGGTGCCCGTCGAGGCCCGAGTCGGCCGCAGCCGCTTCGCCATACTGCCAGGTGGTGTCGACGAGATCGGCGAGAGCCGTGAGGTCGCGGCTACGCGCTTCGATGGTGATGGGGAGGTAGAGCGGGACCGGGAGGTCGAAGGTGAGCCACCACGCGGACTCCGGGAAATACCAGAAGCGGCGCTCGCCCGCGTGCTCGCGCATGAAGTCTTCGAGATAGTTGAAGTTTTCGTTGCCGTATACCGGCGCCGGGCGCTCGAGATCGTAGAACATGAGAGTGTGGACATTGACGCCCCAGCGCTCGTGAGCGGGCACCATGAGCGCATAGGGCGAGACGCCATACTTCTCCGACGGCGGCTTGGACGTGGCGTGGAAGGTCGCGATCGGCATGACCTCCGGGTGCTTCTCTTCGAGGTACTCCGCGATGAAGCGGAGGTGGGCCACGACCTCGTCTTCGGGTTCCGTCGTGAATTCGGTCGGTTGGAAGCCGACGCTGAAGAGGCGAATCGGGAACTCGGCCACATCGGGCAGCGCGAACTGCTCGTCGATAGCGGCGGCGAGCTGCTCTTCGGCGGTGAGCGGGCTGTCGGGGTCGATGAGCCCACTCGCGCCTTGTTGCTGGCCGTAGAGGCTGAGGCCGGCGCTGCGGAGGAAGCCGCGTTCGAGTCCGTAACGCGCGTAATCGCCGCTGAGGACCCCCTCCTGGCCGTAGCTCGCGAGGTTCTTCACCTGCCAGTCGATGTACCGCTTCCCTTCGAGCTCGTACTCCGGCTTTCCGAGCCGGAAGACGTCGCCGAGCTCGAGCGGGTGGGTCAGATGCAGCGACGCGCTTCGCCATCGGATGAACGGAGTGCGCTCGACGTCGAAGGGCGCTTCGGGCCACATCGGGAGCGGTGGATACCACTCCTCTTCTGGATGAAAGAAGCGCGCACCGATGCGGTGCAGGAAGTCGTAGGCCGCGTACTGCCGTCCGAGGAGGCCGCCGCCTTCGAGGGTTACGAGGCGGCCACCTTCTTCGCAGCGCGCTTCTCGGATGCGCCAGCTCTGGTCGGTGGAGAGGCCCGGATCGGCGGCCTCGCTCGGCGCCACGAAGCGCACGAGCCCCAGCTTCTTGGTGCATTGTCTAGCGGTGAGCCCAACTCGGGTGACCTTGCGGCCCATCTGCGTGAGCGCGAAAACGACGTCGTCGCTGGTCCAGCCCAATGCCTTCTCCGCGGCGGCGGAGACCTCGACCTGCCAGATCACGGGGATCGGCGGGGGCTCTTGGGCGGAGGTGTCGGGTAGGTCGGACGTCGCTGTGTCGGCGGCCTCGGTGTCAGCGACGTCCGCTATGGCCGAGCCGCCGCCGGTCGCGTCGCTGCAGCCGAAAGGCGCCGCAGCGAATGCGCAAGCAGCAAGGAGGAAGGTCTGGGTTCGTCGGACGAGCATGGGCAACCTCTCGTACCGAGTGTAGCCCACTGCATTCCGGAAACCGGCATCGAGACGAATGTCGGAGGAAAATGCAGTCCCCGGTTCGACGCCCGTTCGGGTCGCGACATACTCTGACGCGACTCTGGAGACCCTTATCGCAGCTCTCACAACGGAGGTCTCCATGAGCTATCAGAACATCGACTTCAATGTCCTCGAGAACGTTGTCCGCGCGCTCCCGTCCGTCTTCCAGACCAAGGACGCCTCGGAACACCCCGTGATGCTTCGGGCCCATGGTGCAGAGTCCATGACACGCAACTACCACGCCGATGTAGGACGGGCCCTGAGCGCTCACCACGTCGCGCTCGGGGTGCAGGACCAGCACCGCAAGGGGGTGCGCGGTACTACATGGCGAAAGGCCCCTCGAAAGGACCGCCCACCTTTGGGCACACCTCACAGTGACGGGCTGGGTGCCCCCGCGACGGAGGAGTCACCCCCGGAGCTCCCGCCTCGTGGCGCTGTCGCGGACGTCGACGCGGCGCTCCTCGCGCGGGTCGTTACCTCCCAGCGTCGCACCTTCGCGACCCGGGACGTGTCGGAGGACCCGCGGATGAAAGGCGGGCACCCTGCCCTCAACGTGCACCCGAACTACCACGCGTTCATCGGTCGCGCGCTCAGTATCCATCGGGAATCACTGGGGATCGACGAGCTGCGTAAGGGGTCGAGCCGAGGCTCGATCTGGGAGAAGACGGGCGCGACGACGACCAAAGTGGCGCCGACCGCAGCACCGCCTCGAGTACCGTCGGGACTTCAGGGCGACGCCGCAGAGCTCGGGCCGCAATACGCCGGCGACAGCGTGTTCACGGCGCGCATGCGTCGCCATCAGAGCTGGTACCGTGCCCATATTCTGAAGGTGCCCTACGGCCCCGGGCCCACGGCCAACGAGGCGCGGCTCCTCGGCAACATGTTGACGCCCGCGGACGGGCAGCTCGGGCGCAACTTCGTGACCCCGGCCATCGCGGAGGTAGCGCTAGAGCGGGTACGTCGGGGCGGCGGCGCGGTCGAGCCTTACCGCCTGCTCCACAACATGCTCTCGAGCCAGCCGATGTGTTTCAACCTTTTCGCGCCGCTCGCGCTCGACCTCGCGCTCGCCCGGGTCCTGGTGGCGACGATGGTCCCGGAGAAGGTCGCAGAGGTGACTCGGGTGGATCTCGAATGGTCGCCCATCCCCTCGGACGAGTACCTCGGGGACCGGACGGCCTTCGACGCGGCCATCGAATACGTGACGTCGGATGGGGCCCGGTGCCTGCTGGGGATCGAGACCAAGCTCACGGAGCCATTCTCGCCGGGCGAATATGATCGCGAGTCGTACCGGCGCTGGACGAACGGCCCCCGTTCGCCGTGGCGCCTGGAAGCCCGCGACACGCTCTACCGAAGCCGGACGAACCAGCTCTGGCGGGACCACCTCCTCGCCGTGGCGCTCCGAGACCACCCGAGGTCCGACTTCACCACGACGCGGCTGATGGTCGTCCACCACCCCCTCGACCGGGACTGCCAGCACGTCGTCGAGCACTACCGGGGGCTCCTGAACGACGGCGACGACTCGTTCCGGTCGTGCCCCCTCGACGCGCTCATCGGACGTTGGAGGGGCCTCGTAGGCACGGACGACCAGCGCGCCTGGCTCGACGCGCTCACGCTTCGTTACCTCGCGCTGGAACGGAGCGGCGCATGAGCGGACGGCCGGCCAAGACCTATTCGCAAGCCGCGCGGATGGTCGCGCAGGTGCTTCACCTCTCGAAGTCGGGGCGTCTACAGCCAGATGAAGAAGCGCGGCGCTGGGAGGTCTCCAGGCGGACGATCGAGCGCGACATCCAGGCGTTACAAGTCGCCCTCGACGTGTCGGACTTGCGCCTGGAGTCCGGAGTCGGCGAGGACGGCCGGGTCGAATATCGGCTGGTTGGCGAGAAGCCGCTCGACCGCCATAAACGCTGGCAATTATTGGCGGTCGTGCTCGGGGTGGAGCTCAGTCACTTCCTCGGCGGCAAACGTTTCAGGCGTGACATCGAGGCGCTCGAGGAGCAGCTCCTCCGCGGCCTCGGGACCATCGACCGCATGACGATGCGGGACACCATCGACGGTCGCATCTACGTCGTGAAGACGGGGCGAAAAGACTACCGAGGCCGCGAGGACGTCATCGCCGCGCTTTCGAACGTCCTCGACGCGCTGCTCGAACGCCGCGCGCTTCGGCTCATGTATCTCTCGCCGGCGTCACGTCGCGAGCGACGGCTGGTGGTACACCCGCTGACGCTCGTCATGAACCGAGGGGCGCTCTACGTCATCGTGGAGCTCATCGAGCCCGCAGAGGGGCTGCCGAGCCGTATCCTGCTGGCGGTCGACCGGATGAGCGACACGACGGTCGACGTCGAGCTGCCGGCCCGAGCGTATCCCTCAGACTTCCGGGCTGACGACTTCCTCGCGTCGGCCTTCGAGATCATCCCGGGCCCCGTCGAACACGTCGTCCTCGAGGTAAGCCCGGTGCAGTTGCCCTATGTCCGCGAGCACTTCTGGCATCAGAGCGCGCACTACGTGGAGCACGATCGCGTGACGTTCTTGCACCTCGACGTCGCGCTGGGAGTGGACCTCGAGAACTGGATCTTAGGCATGGCGGACCGAGTCGTCGTTCGCGAGCCGGCCCGCCTGAGGCAGCGCATTCGGGAACGCCTGAGCGTAGCGATGGCGGCATACGAAGAGTGAACGGCGGGCCTCGCCAAGGACGTACACGTCGGCCAAGATGGGCTCTGCCTGCACGACACGGAGAGAATCGATGAACAACGACGCAGTCGCTTACCTCGGGACCGGCCTCCTCGGCGGGGGTATGGTCGAGGCCCTGCTGGGCCGCGGAGTCCCAGTGACCATCTGGAACCGAACGCCGGAGAAAGGGGCCCGGTTGGTCGCTTTGGGCGCACGGCAGGCGGCGACACCGGCGGAGGCGATCGCAGGCGCATCGCGAGTGCACCTCTGCTTGTCGGCGGACTCCGCGGTGGACGCTGTCCTGGCTGAGCTCCTTGCTGGGGCTCTAGGGGCGCCAACGATGCCGATCATCGATCACTCGACTTGTGCGCCCGCAGGGGTAGCAGAGCGGGCGACACGGCTCGCGGAGAAGGGCGTGCGTTTCCTGCACGCGCCGGTCTTCATGAGCCCGCAGAACGCCCGCGACCGGGCCGGCATGATCTTCGTATCGGGCGATGCAGCGCTTCTAGCGACAGTCCGGCCTGCACTCGAAGCGATGGCGTCGAAGGTCATCTTCGCCGGCGAACGGGCCGACGCAGCAGCCAGCCTCAAGCTCCTCGGCAACGGGCTCGGGATCGGCCTCGTCGCCGTCCTAGCCGACCTCCTCGCGATCTCACGGTCCCTCGACTTGCCCTATGAAGCGCTGAGCGGCCTGCTCGATGGGTTCAATCCAATGAACGCCGCCCGGGCGCGCCTCGACCGCATGAACAGCGGCGAGTTCACCCCCAGCTTCACCCTCGAGATGGCTCGAAAGGACGTCGGCCTCATGATGGACGCAGCCGGCGAACGCTCCTTGCCTGTCCTCGGAGCCGTCGCGGCCCGGATGGACGAGAGCCTCGCGGCGGGCAACGCGCTGAAGGACTACGCGGTCTTTGGAGTCGAGGCTTCCAAGGCGTGAGTACCTCAGTCGTAGGTCAGGGGGCCGAGGTAGTCGCGTTTGCCGATGGACACGCCATTGTGGCGTAGGATCGCGTACGCGTGGGAGAGGTGAAAGTAGAAGTTCGGGACGGCGTGCTGAACGAAGTAGTTCGCGCCCGTCATGGTCTTCCCTTCCCAACGCGGCTGCGTGACTACGCGGGTGCCGGCGCCGGCCAAGTCGTCCGAGGTGATGGCGTCAAGCCAGTCGAGGACCGACGCGATCCGGGCACGCAGCTCGTCGAGTGTCTGCTCGGTGTCGGCGTGTTTGGGTGCTTCCTTGCCGGTGAGGCGTGAGGCGGCGAGCCTGGCTGTGTCGCAAGTGACTTGAACCTGCCGCGCGAACGCGAACTGGTCGGGCGCAAGCCTCTGCGTAAGGAAGACACTGGAATCGAAGCCTTTTGCAGTCGCATGGCCCGCAGCAGCGATGAGCCACGAATCGAGCTGCCGGAGTTGCTTCTTCATTTGAGCGAGCAGGGTTTCGTACATGCGCTGATGCTACATGGAAGCGCGGAAGCGCGGAAGCGCGGAAGCGCGGAAGCGCGGATGCGCGGAAGCGTGGAAGCGCGGAAGCGCGGAAGCGCGGAAGCGCGGAAGCGCGGATGCGCGGAAGCGCGGATGCGCGGAAGCGCGGAAGCGCGGATGCGCGGAAGCGCGGATGCGCGGAAGCGTGGAAGCGCGGAAGCGCGGATGCGCGGAAGCGTGGAAGCGCGGATGCGCGGATGCGCGGATGCGCGGAAGCGTGGAAGCGCGGAAGCGCGGAAGCAGCCGGGATCCCGCCGATGCGAGGAAGGTTCGGCTCGCCTGGAGGGGCTGCTCGTGCGACCGTAGGTGCCGATGACAATGAGAACTCTTGCGCTTTCGGTCCTCGCTTTGTCCGCCTCGGGCGGCAGTTTCGGCTGCGCCTCTGACGCTGCCACCGACGCTCCGTTAGCCGAAGACGCTCTGGCCGCCGAAGACGCTCCGACCGCCGAAGACGCTCCGACCGCCGAAGACGCTCCGGCCGCCGAAGATACTGTGCTCGACGTGACCACGCCGCTCGCCGACGTGGGCGACGCCGAGGACGCGGGAGGCAACCCGGATTCGGCGGTGGCTGACGTTGCGGATGTGGCGTCTTTCGTGCTCGACCCGCCGCCGCCGGATCAGGGGATACATGGCTATGCGAACGGTTGTTATGCCGTTCAAGGATTCGATGGAGTGAACCCGCCGACCATGCTGGTGGCCGGGGGGGACTCGTTCTCGTTCTCCGACCCCGATCCGCTCGGCGGGGCGCTCTTCCACTTCCGAGCGGCTGACCTCGCGACCTACCTGCTCTACGACGTCGATCGGCGCTATGTCGTCGCGTCGAAGGCGACGTCCACCGTGCTGGGCCGAGTGGCCACACTGGACTCGAGCTTGAGCCTCATGGACCTCGCCTTTGTGTCGCCAGCCGAGTGGGACCTCCAGACCTCGTCACGTGACGCGACGCGGTATCAACTTCATCATCGGCAATCAGGCCAGTATCTGGCGATGACGGGGCTCGAGTCCGATGTGTCGAAGGCCGCGATCATCACGCTGCTTCCGCGTGCGGGTTGCGTGGAGTATCCGGAGCTCGGGCTCGACGCGACCGGGACGGTCACTCCTCACTCGTGGGGAGACGGTTCGCTGTACGGGATCGCCGAGATACACAGCCACTTGATGACCAACATGGGCTTCGGTGGTGGCAGCATCTTTCATGGCGCGCCCTTTCACCGGCTCGGCGTGGAGTACGCGCTGCCGGATTGTACGCCCTATCACGGCGAGGACGGGCGCCGAGACCTCGTGGGCCTCTTCTACGACCAGGGCGCGGCGTACGACATCGAGACGCTGGTCCCACTCTTGGCCACTGGCGAGAGCGACGACTACAACCACGCCACCGGTGGCTATCCCTCCTTCGTAGACTGGCCGAACGCGCGGAAGAGTTCGACCCACCAGACGATGTACTACCGCTGGCTAGAACGGGCTTACCTCGGCGGATTGCGGCTCTTGGTTCACCATGCGACGGGCAACTCGGTACTCTGTGATGCCGTCGTGGGGTTCGGATCGCAGAAGGTTCGCTACGACTGCAACGACATGGTCGGGGTGGGCCATTCGATAACGGAGATGCGCGGACTCGAGCGCTACATCGACGCCCAAGCCGGCGGGTCGGGGAAAGGTTGGCTGCGCATCGTCAAGAGCGCGGCTGAGGCGCGTGCGGTCGTGCTCGAGGGCAAGATGGCTGTCGTCTTGGGGATCGAGATCTCGAACCTCTTCGATTGTTACTCGACGGCCAAGCCGGGCTTTACTGCCTGTACCGCGGAATCGCTCGACGCAACACTGGACTACTACTATGGGCTCGGAGTGCGAGCGATCTTCCCCGTCCACAAATACGACAACGGGTTCAGCGCAGGGGATGGGAGCGGCGGCGTCATCGAGCTCGGTAACTTTTTGAACAGCGGACACTTTTCGAACTTCGTGGAGAGCTGTCCTGGCCCGGAAGAGACGTTCGACAGCGGCGGCGTGACGTTTGGCGGCATCAACAAGCCCCGGGAGAACTACGACGACCCGCCTGCCGTCGACACGAGCGGCTTCGCGACCGACCTCGTCGGCACGATCTTCCCTTATCTAGCCGAGATCACGGCGCCGCCGCTCGTAGGCAACTATTGCCAGAAGACGGGACTCACGCCGCTTGGCGAAGCGCTGATGCTGAAGCTCATGAAGAGGGGGATGATCATCGATATCGCGCACCTGCCTCAGCGTGCGGTCGCACGGGCGTACGAGCTCCTCGAAGCGAACGGTTACCCGGCGACCAAGACACACGGGCAGTCAGTCAATGATCGGCTCTATGGCGTGGGTGGGCTCACCGGGATCGGCATCGGGGGTTGTGCGAACCCTGAAGAGCCCGGCGCGCTCGTGGCTGGGCTGAAGGCCAGGACTGCCAAGTTGACGGCGAAGGGTGGCTACGGTGGCCAGCCAATCTCCCTCGACCTCAATGGTTTTGCAGGCGCGCCTGGCCCACGTTTTGGTCCCGAGAGCGGCTGTGGACCGGATCAGAAGAACCCGGTCACCTACCCCTTCACGTCCTATGATGGCCAAGTCACGTTCACGCAGGCGCAGCTCGGCGAGCGGACGGTCGACTTCAACACGGAGGGCCTCATACACGTGGGCCTTCTTCCGGAGATAATTCAGGATATGCGTCTCGATGGCGCTACCGACGCGGACCTCGAGCCGCTCTTCCGCTCAGCGGAGGGCTGGATTCGCCTCTGGGAGAAGGCTGAGTGGGTCGGACAAAATGGAGATTGAGCGTGGACCGCGCAATTTTCGACGCAGCGAGTTGGCGCCGATAGGCGCGTACTCGAGCGACTAAGGCGGGCTGCATCGCCCATCGAGGAGCGAGAGCAACTCGATGCTAGAAAATTGCCGGTGGACGCCAATCGGAGTTTTGTCCGACCCACGGACACGCAGGCCAAAACTCTTTAATGCGGGCGCTTTCGGAGCGCCATGCGGCGACGTAGTCCCAACGCGACTAGGATCGCTAGCCAAGACAATGTGGTCGTGGGCGCGCCTGAACCGCTCTGGCAACCGCCGTCGGTCGATGCGGGCGTCGCCGATACGTCGTCATTCGCAGTAAAGTCAGGCCCTTCGGCGCTGCTGACTTCACCAGTGCCGCTGGCCGTATCGGGACTAGCCGAGCTGGAGTCGGCGGCAAGCTCGACTGCATCGGGCGCGTCATCAACGTCGGGTGGGCTCGCGACATCGAGTTCATCAATGGGACCCGCATCCGGCGATTCGGTGTCGGATGGGCCGGCGTCCGGCGTCTCAGCGTCGGGCGTCTCGGTGTCAGGGATCGGCCCCGGCCCACAGTCGAGGGGCGCCGCGCTGGTGAACTCGAAGCTGTCGATGAGCGCGATGTTCTCGGGCCCTATGGTGTCGTTCTGGCCGGAGGTGGCCCACACTTCCGCCTTCAACGACTGGCCTTCGGTCCACAGCACGATCACGTGCTGACGTCCGTCACAGACGATGCTGCCGTTTGCCTTCGGGCAAATCTCGGCGAGGGGATCCACCCTCGACGATCCAAGCTTGAAAGGCGCGAGGCTGAGACCTCCGGCGGCGCCGGTGACGACGTAGGTCGTTCCGCCGATCTCGACGGGGTCGCCTTGGTCAGGTTTGAGAGGGTCGTACTTCATCGGCACAAAGCGCTGGTAGTAGTTGCCGCGGCCCTGAAGGACGAGGTCGACCGCATGTTTGTCGAAGACGGGCACGAGGAGCTCGTTGTGGTCGACTTCGTTGGGCTTTGCCCCGACTGGGAAGATACCTGACTGGCCGAAGGCGCTGTAGGCGGGGCGATGCATGGCGACGATGGTGAAGCGGCGCGTCGTGCTGGTCAGGAGCTGATCGAGCCAAGATGCCAGCGCCGTGAAGTCATTGCCGGTGCCGAGCTCGGTGTCGAGTACGACGATGAGGACTTCGCCGAAAGTGACGGCGGCCGAACGACCGATCCCGGCGACAGGCGCGGGTTCGCTACCGAGTGTGGCGCCCGTGACGGCGTTGAAGAGGCCGCCGCCGGCGGCGAGATCCGTCTCGGATGGGGCGGCGATGAGGGGGATCCGGGTGAGCGGCGCACCACTGCGGGTGAGGAAGTCGTGCCATTGCTCGGCCGAGGCGCCATCTTTGACGAGATGGCCGGTGTGGATGAGCAGCGCGGGTTTGACCTTGCCGAAGGTGTCGAGGACGGGCATCGCCGACTCGGCCTCAGCGAGTGCCGTAGTCCAGTTGAAGGCGGCGCCGGAGCTCGATTCGGAGCGCGAGTTTCCGAGTGCGATGAAGCCGACGGGCAAGCAACCATCGCCCGTCTTGGTAGGGGTAGAGAACGTGGCGGTGTCACTGGTCGCGCCGCCGCCGCCTACCCGGTAGAGGTAGTCGGTGTAGGGGAAGAGCCCGGCAAAGCGGGCCCTGTAAGAGGTCCCGAGAGGGCTGGCAGCCGAGTAGGTCTCGGCGACTTCGGAGTAGATGAGCGTCTGCTCGAAGCCGTATTGGGCCTGAAGGCCGCTGCCGCCGGACGCGTCGTTCCAGAGGACACATCGGGTGGTGTCGAGAGGGCCACAGGGGGCGAGGCGGACGTGCTGAGGCGCAGTCAGGGCGAGCGCGGCGAGGACCGACGGAATGGACATCGTTCAGAAGCTCTTGATGGGCCCGAGCTTGATATCTGGATCGGGCTTCTTGATGGGATCGACCTTCGGGATGGTGGGCTCCTTCGATCGGTCGGTGTTGGAGATGCCCGGATCGGCAGCTTTTTTTCGTTCCAGGATAACGGCTAAGGTGGCGTCGGCAGTCGGAGTGACCAACTGTTCAGAGGACTTCCAACCGGCGCGCTCGAACAGGAGCGTCTCGGGCTGATCGGAGCGTGGGAGCTTCAGCTTGAAGGTTTCGTCGGTCTTCTCGGGCGTCTCGAACATCTGGCCTGAACTCTTCACCTTCACACGGACCTTCCCGACGTTCAGGTTCAGCGTGACGGTGACCTCCTGAACTGCCGGGACCTCGGCGGCGGCTGGGTCGGGCGTAAGGACCAGCTCGAGGCGACCGTCGGCGCCGGGCGTGAACGGGGCTTTGGCGGGCAAGAAGCCTGGCTTGGTCGCAGTGACGGTGAGAGGTGCGTCGGATTTCGGCAGCGTGATGATCTTGGGGGCACCGGCATCGTCGACGAGGTGCACGACGTCCTGGCCTTCAATCTGAAGGAGCGCGCCAGGGGAGGAGGCGACCGTGAGCTTGACCATGGGCACTTCGGCGACGACGGGCGGCGCGAAGATGACCGTCCCAGGGGCCTGGCTTTGGCCGAGATCGACATCGACGGACTTGAGCTCGTCGCCGTGGCGGAGCGCGATGGTGACCTTGCGACCGGGTTCGCGAAGGAACTCGAGCGGGACGGGCTGGTCGGCTTTGGCGATGGCGCCCAAGACAGCGCCAGTAGCCTTGTCGAGGATGGTGACGTTGCCGAGGTTGGTGCGCAGCGTGACTGTGATGAGGTCCGGTGTGAGCGCGGGGAGCGGGCCGGTGGCCCATGTGGTGGCGGATGGGATGACGGCGCGAGCTTCGGGGGGGACGCCGTCGAGCTGCGCGGCCACGGCCGCCATGCCCGACGCGAGGACGAGCAGGAACGCGGCTGCGGCGATGACCCCCTTCTTCTTCTTGGACATGGGGAGACGCGGCGCGTGGATCGCCATCGTCTCCCGGTCCATCTCGTCAGGGCCACGGAGGCGCGCTCGGATGGTGTTGGAGATGGGGCGTTCGGGGACCGTGTAGGCCTGAGCTCGGTTGATTCCGAGGCCGGACTTCTCGGCGTCGTCGTAGGTCAGGATCTTCTCGAACTCGTCGGGGACGCGGGCGAGCAGATCGTCGCAGGCCTCAGCGAGCTCCTTGGACGACTGGACGCGTGCTTTCGGCTCCTTGGCGAGGAGCTTGTGGAGCAACGCTTCGACTTCAAAGGGGATGACGAGGTCGGGGCGTACCTCGCTCATGGCGCTCGGGGGGTCCTGCGAGTGCATGATCAGAATGGCGAGCGGGTTGTCGGACTCGAAGGGGACGTTGCCCGAGAGCATCTCGTACATCATGACGCCGAGGGCGTAGATGTCGCTGCGAGCGTCGACTTCTTGGGAACGGCACTGCTCGGGCGACATGTACTTCGGGGTGCCGAAGATGACGCCGTGCTGTGTCAGTGTGCCGCGGTCGTCTTGCCCTTCGAGGAGTTTGGCGACGCCGAAGTCGAGCACCTTGACGTAGTCCGCGTTGCTGTCGATGTCGCCGACGAAGACGTTGTCTGGTTTGAGGTCGCGGTGGATGATGCCCTTGCGATGGGCTTCGTCGAGGCTACGGGCCATCTGCTGGATGATGCGGAGGACGCGGCGCACGGGGAGCTGGCGGTTGTCGCGAAGGAGCCCGGCGAGCGGCTTACCGGCGAGGAACTCCATCGCGATGTAGAGGGTGCCGGCTTCGACTTCACCGAAGTCGTAGATACGGATCGTGTTCGGGTGTTCGAGTCTGGAGACGGCGAGGGCTTCACGCTGGAAGCGTTTCACCGCCTGGTCATTGGAGAGGTACTCCTTCAGGAGCACCTTGATGGCGACGTTTCGGTCCATGCCCTTCTGGCGGGCTTTGTAGACGACGCCCATGCCGCCGGAGCCGATCTTGCCGACGACCTCGTACTTGCCGGCGATGGTCTGACCGATGAACGGGTCGAGGCGGACGCGCGCGCTGGAGGCCTGCATGCGCTTCATGATCTGCGACTCGAGGTTGTCGGGATCGAGAGTACCGTCCGGCTTGAGGTCGGTCGCGGTCTTCGGCATCCCCGAGTCGGGGTCGCTGTAAGGGGCGGTGGCTGGGTTCAGAGCGGGGTGGCCGGGCACGTCGGCGATGGTTTGGTCGCCGATTCCAGGTGGTCTCGTCTTGTCGCTGCTCATCGTCTCACCCCCAATGGACCCGCAAGATAACTCGCCGAGCGCCGTTCGTCTTCAGTGCGTCGCGGTGCGCGCTCGGTTGCGCCACGGGTAGCGTTCAGTCCATCGCGTCGTCGACTGGGCGGTTCACTACGAAACCGTCAACGCACAAGTCGCGGAAATCCTCGCGGTCGGCAGTGACTTCGATGACCAAGTCGGCCTTCTGGCCGCGCCGGCCGGCGGTGTCGACGAAGGAGGGCACGAAGGCCCAAAGGTTGCGCGGCGCGACCCGTTCGAGGACGACGGCGTCGTCGAGCTTGACGCGAAGGGTGGCGTCGGATCCCTGATCGGACTTGGTGGCATCTAGAGTGAAGCCGGCGCGAACAATAATGCCGGCGTCGAGGGAGAGCGCGGGGAATCTAACTGATACGGTGGCGCCTGATGGATAGGGGTGGAGCACGAAGCAGGTGCGCGGGGCGCCCCCAACCTCTTGAATTGAGACGGAGACGTCTTCCCATGGACGGCCCCGACAGGCGTGGCGCTCGCCCATCCAACGGCATTGACGTGTGGCGACACCGGGGCCAAAGCGGTCAACTCGTGCCGACTTCAACTCATCGATGAGACGGAGGCGGACAGGGCTGTCCGGGAGTGTGTAGAGCTGAGCCGTCAGGCCTCCGGGAAAGGTCGTCGTCTCGTCGAGTGTGGCGCCGGTTGGTGCCTGGGCGTCGTCGCGGCCAAATGCCGAGACGAGCCAGAGCCGTCGAAAGGAGCCTAGTCCGAGGGGGTCGAGCGGGACGCTGAAGTCGACCAGCAGGGCCTGTTTGCCGTCGAATCCGTTGGTCGCTGGGGTGGCGTCACTGATGACGGCGCCTTCGCGGAGCCAGAAGGGATGAACTCGAAGCACGTCTCCGGGCTGCAGGCGGGCTTGGATGTGAGCAGAGACGGCGCCCCACTCGGCGTCCGTTGGATCGCGAGGCCCGGGGTCGAGAGCGAACCAAAGGGAAATGCCAGAGACCGCCAGCAGCGCCACTGTAAGTAGCGCGGCGACTGCTCCGACTCTCGCAGATGTGCTCGCGTTCGTGGGCAGAGTCTCGCTGGCGCTGCTCAACGGGCAGCCTGCAGGGCACCAGCCCACGTGGCGTCGTCGAAACCAACGATGACCGTCGACTCCGGAGCGAGCGCACCGTCGGCGCCAGCGCCAAAGACGGCGACAGGCCGTTTGATGAGCTTGCCGTCAGCGGCTAGCGCCTCGAGCTGCTCGCCGTCCGTCATCGAAGGGAGCCGAGCACCGAACTGCCCGCTCCGGTACGACTCGCCGGAGACATTGAACCACCGACGGAGCGGCTGACCACTCCGGGCCACGAGGGCCTCGAGCTCGTCATGCGACGGCGGCTCCGCGACCAAGTCGGTCAGAACCACCGTGGATCCTGGAGCGGTGGCGCGAACGAATGCGATGGCTTTGCGACAGGTGCTGCACTTCGGATAGTGGAAGAGGTGGATGGTCAGCGACACGGCAGGCAACTCCGGAGACCACTGGGGGTCTAGCCCGACGAATACCATAACCTCGCCCGACAGTCGGGGTTTGATCCCAAAGCCGCCCCCTCCCTGTCGTGTCAAAGATGGCACATGTCGAGGACACTCCCGTCGGTCTTGGCTGGTTAATCTGCTCGCTCCAGCGCTGGCGTCCGCATTCGGACTCACAGTACTCTCGGCCCACACGAGACCGTCCTGGATCCCACATGCGCACGCGAATTGCCCACCTTACCCACTTCGCCACCTTCCTCGCGTCGTGCGTCCTCCCGATGCTCGCGGCCGCCGCCCCCATCACAGTCCAGGGCGCCCTTCGCGTTGGAGCACTGCCCGCTCCGGACGGCAGCTACGGCCTCGTCTTCGCGCTCTACGCGAACGAGACGACAGGCTCGCCCGTCTGGTCCGAGAGCGTACCGAACCTCGCTGTAAACGGCGGCCTCTTCGCGACCGAGCTGGGCAAGGCTGGCGGCGCCCCTCCCGACCCCGCGCTCTTCGCCTCGGAGCAGGCCGCTTGGTTCGGCGTGAAGGTCGGTGGTGAACCCGAGCTCGCACGCCGCCCCCTCAGCAGCGTGCCTTATGCCGTCGCCGCCGACCTCGCCGCCGACCTCGCCACCGTTCTTGCTTGCACCGGTTGCGTCGAGCCTGGGGCGCTCTCGAGCGACACCCCTTTCGCCGTCATCAAGGTCGGTAGTGACACCGTCACTTTGCGATGAGCTTATCGAGGGCATCCAACGCCGCTGCCAGCCGCGTGAGCGTCGCTGAATGCGACCTCCTGAAGGAAGCGGGCAAGCATGGGCGCCTGCGTTTCCCAGTCCTGAACCGATGGAGGCAGCGGTAGCTCCCCTCGCGACGCCCGCAGCAGCGCCCGACGTAAGGCGGCCGAATCGCCCACTGGCACGGTGCACTCCGGCGGCAGCCAACTAGCGAGCCCACCTACCGGCGTCCCGATGACCACGCAGCCCGCTGCCGCCGCTTCGAGCGCCGCCCGCGGCATCCCTTCCGGCCCCAGCGACGGTACGCAGACCACGTCCGATCTTGCCATAATCTCCAATACTTCCATCGGCGACCGCCGTCCGAGCCATAGGACGTTCTCGGTAGCGAGCGGCGGACCGTCCGGCCCATCGCCGATGACGGTGAGACGAACGCCCGCGAGCCCACGGACCGCCTCCAGAAGCACAGAGAGACCTTTGGCTCGGATGAGTCGGCCCACGAAGAGCACCTCGAGTGAGCCAGACATGGCGCGATCGCGCTCGACGCCCTTCCGCACGCCCATGGGCATAACCAGGGTGCGGACACGACCGGCGATTACAGGGTCGAGCCGCAGTTGGTCCCGCAGGACCTCCGAGACCACGATGAGCCCAGAGAGCCGCGCAAACGCCGCTCGGGCAAGCCATGGCCTGCCAGCCAAGAGAGACGCGTCGCTCCCATGCGCCACGCCGACGACGGGCCTACCGGGGCGGGCCCCGAACACGGATGGGACGAGCCAATGGGCCAGCGTGACGTCTGCGTCGCCTCGGCCGAGGGCCCACGCGTGGACGCCCCACCGGACGAGCGGCCCGAGGAGGGAGAGCCGGCCCCGCAGCCCAGACCGCGCCGCCGCGAGCGCCCCACCCGGCGGCGCACTGAGCGCGGCGATCTGCGAGTCCACACCCTGGGCCCGTAGCGCCTCCGCCATCTCGAGCACGAAAGTACCAGCGTAGTCGTCGGCAGAGCGGGGCGCGCTGGTCGTGAGGACCAGCGCCCTGAGCGGCCGCCCATCAGCAGGCGCCGTCACCGCGCGACGCCCCCCGACGAGCGACGTTTCGGCACGTCGGTCGTCCCGCAGAGGTGATCCCACACGGTCATCGCCGCTCCGAAGTGAGTGTTCGCCCTGGCTGGCGGTTGTGAGTCGCGGTGGTCACGGTGTCTCCATGTCGGCCGAGACCAGCGCCTCGAAACGGGGCTGCGCAAGGCGACGCCAGGCATCGCCCATGAGGCTGAGGCGGACGAGCGGGTGGCCGCCACCGAAGGCAACACGATCGACGCTGGCGAGCGAGACGTCCGCGACCAGGAGGGCATCGAAGTGCGGCTGCCCGAAGGGCGGCACTCCGCCCGGGGCGATCCCGGTGAGCGCGAAGAGCTCCTCTGGGCGGGCGAAACGCAGCTTGCGGAGACCGAGCGACTGGCGAGCGCGCTGCGAGTCCAACTCACGCCGCGCCGGGATGGCCAAGACGCGAAAGAGCCCGTCGTCGCCTTTGGTCAAAAGCGCTTTGACGCCCACGGCTCCGAGGCGAGCCGCAATCGCGGCGCCACCCTCGGCTGGGCCGAGCCCGTCGCTCACATCGACGCGGACGTAAGGAGCACCGGCGGCGTCGAACCAAGCGGTGAGGCGGTTGGTTGGAGTCATGACCGCGAGCAAACACCACTTTCACCGTTGTCGGAAGGGCCGACTTCGAATTGAGACGTTGCGGACGACCATGACCGTTGACACTGCCCGTTTCGGGGTCTAGTCAAAGCGCGATATCGGGATTTAGCCCCGCGTGACGTGAGACGAAGATGAACATTTCTGCGATGCGGTCACTCTCCACTTTCGGACTGGTCTCGGCTTGGGCGCTAACGTCTCTAGTCGGTTGCGGGTCCGAGGACGCCGCGACCACGCTGTGTGTCCCAGGTCAGCAGGTCGCTTGCGCGTGCCCTGGCGAGACTGAAGGCGTTCAGGCCTGCAACAGCGCCGGCACCGGCTATGCCGCGTGCGTGTGTGAGCAGGTCGACGGGAGTGACGCAAGCGACGCTGCTGATGGCAACGACGGCGCGGACGACGTCGCCAGCACAGGGGACGTCACCGAAGGCGATGTCACCGAGGGGGACAGTGGCGAGCCCCCGACCACCTGCCCCGGGCCCACCGGTGAGCGCCCGTCCCGGCGCAGTGAGCAGGTCGGCGCCTTCGACCCTGAGAGTGGAAAGCTCGTCATGTTCGGGGGGAGCTTCGGCGTCCCCGAGAACTGCGGCAACCCGATCCCCACCTTCGAGAGCGAGACGTGGGTCTACGACTCGGCATGTGACCTCTGGTCCCAGAGCGCTGCCGAGGGGCCGTCTCCTCGGACGCGCGCGACTGCGGTATGGGAGCCCACTCTGAAGCGGATGGTCGTGTTCGGCGGGCGTTATCGAGCCGGGTCGAGCGGCAACTACAGTCTCTTGAACGACCTCTGGGCCTACGACCCCGCCGAGGACGCCTGGACCCTCCTCGACGACGGCAAGTCGATGAGCGCGCGCTTCAACCACACGATGGTCGCCGCACCGGAGCTCGGGAAGATCTTCGTCTTCGGCGGCAACACGTCGAACTCGGGGCTCGTCTACACGGCCAATAACGACGTGTGGGCGTGGGACATCGCGACGGGAGAGTGGGAGAAGCTGGCCATCGGCGGTGCCGCCCCGAAGAAGCGCTTCTTCGCGAGCGGACTCTGGGATGGCAAGCGAAAGCGCCTCGTCATCCACGGTGGTGCCGATGAGTCCCTCTTCAGCAACACCGCGAAGTACATGGAAGATCTTCAGGCAGTCGACTTCAACGGCGCGACGCCAGTGTGGGAGCGCCTCGACGCCCAGTCGGCCGGGCGCCCCGATGGGCGCTTCTGGGGCTCGATGGCCTACGACGCGACCCGCGACCACTACATCTTCTTTGGTGGGCATGACGACGGCACCCTCGGCAATCGGAATGACGTGTGGATGTTCGAGCCGGATGTGGGCGAGTGGACGACGCTTAGCGTCGGCGACTCCTTCAACAAGCCCGCGAACGGTTTCTGCTCTTTCCCGCCGGACTTCACGACCATGCTCGAGAACACGCCGGAACGCCGCAACGGCGGTCTCGTAGCCGGCGGTCCGGATGGGCTCTTCGTGGCTCACGGCAAGACCGACTGCGGCATCGTCGACGACCTCTGGTTCTACGACTACGACTCGGCTGACTGGCAACAACGGACGGCGGCGACGGTCGGCGAGGCCTGCGTCCGAAAGGGCGGCCTGAATTGCAACGACTACTGCTTCTGAGACGGGCCAACAGAGCGGCCGCCGCGGCACTGGTCTTCGCCGGCTGCGGAGGAGAGGCGTCAAAACCGGCCGTCGAGTTCGACACGGACCAGAGCGACATCGAGGCCGATGCCGACGTTTCGGGGGTCCAAGACAACGCCTCCCCTGACATCGCCAGCATCGAGGTTGGTGGAGCGAGCTGGACGGTGCCGACCTTCGAACTCGGCACGAACGAACAAGGCAAAGCCACCCCGAAGGACTTCGTCCCACTGCTGACGGGCGATACGCTCCCCGTCGTGCTCGGCCCTCAAGGCCTGTCGATGGTGGTGCTCGCGTTCCGGACCTGCGGGCTCTACGCCCCCCCGCTCCTGCTGAGGGCGCGTATCGCGACCGACGACGACGCGGCCAGCGGCGCGCTCGACATCGCGCGACAGAAGCTCAACCCCGCTCCCGACGGCCTCTCGTACTACTACAACTTCTGGCTGGTCGTGGAGAACCCCGAGAGAGCGGGCGGTAAGATGGCCGACATCATCCTAGACGTGGAAGACGCGATGGGCGCGAAGGGGACGCACAGCATCCGAGTGGCCCTGACAGGCCCGTAGCTACTTCTGGTGCGCCTTTGCGCGAGCCTTGTTCCGCGGCCTGAGTGGGTCGGACAAAACTCCGATTGGCGTCCACCGGCAATTTTCTAGCATCGAGTTGCTCTCGCTCAAAGGCGGGCGATCCAGCCTGCCTTCGTCGCTCGAGTACGCGCCTATCGGCGCCCAGTCGAAGCAAGAGGGCGCCTGCGTCGGCAGTGCATGCGCTTGCGGGTGGGGGACGACCCCCACACCCCCGGCGGGCGCGGTGATCGCTCAATCTCCATTTTGTCCGACCCACTCAAGTCGAGCAACCGCAACGAGGAGGTCGGCTACGGTGCACCTTGGGGGCTCATGATGGACGCGAAACGGCTCCGAGAAGACCTTGCTACGTCAAACCATCACCATGCCCGATGGGCGGAGGCTGGCCCATGAACGCCAGTTTCGCAGGGGGTTGTTCGCCATGCGTCGCCGCTGCTGCGCGAAGAACGTCATCCGAACAACCAGTTGGCCTCGATCCACGACACGGAATCGGGTGCCGACCGCAGCGCGACGTCGAGCTCCGCGACCCTCTCTTCTTCGCCGGCCTCGGAGGTCCCGGAGGCACGGCAGAAGAGGACCCAGTTCGAGAGCTGATAGTGATGTAGCAGCGGCGAGAAGCGGTGGTCAGCGACCCGTTCGAACACAGTTTGAGCCGCAACGGCGTCTCGGCAGTCGAGCAAGTCCGTCGCTACATCGAACAGGAGTCGTCGAAGATCCTCGAACGCGCGCTCTGGGGCTTCGACGATCTCGCCCAGAAGGTCGCCGAAGTCGTCAGGGTGAAGGCCGGCGTCTTCGGCCGCGTCCCGCATGATCGTAACCTGCGTCTCGATGAACGCGGCGTCCGGGCGATTCCGGAGCAACCGCCCCACGAGGTAGAGGTCGAAGGCGCTAGCGATGGACTCCGCGAAGAGGAATGCCCGGGGAGAGCGCGGTCGCCCATCGCCGGCGATAGCCTTCTTCGCGAGTCCATGCAGCGCGATGTGAGTCACTTCGTCGGCCGTGAGGGTCGGCTCGGCGAGGACGTCCGACGTGGCGTCCGGCGGCCAGTAGCTCTGATTTAGGAAGAGCGCCCGGTCGCTGCCCACCCAGGTGCCGTCGTCCGGGACGAGGAACACGTGGCCTGACGCAGCCAAAGCCGCCTTGAGCCGACCGTAGAGACCGACGTGGACGAACGCCGGTTCGTCCTCGATCCGAAGCTGGGCGAGAGTATGTGAGATGAGTGGCAAGTGGGCGCCTCGGTCCTCGACGTCAGACTATTCGATGATGACGCGTTCGCTGGCCGAACGACCGAAGGTCTCGGGCGCGTACATCTCCTCGGCCTTGGCCGGGGGCACCACGAAGTTGCCAGGCGTAGTCGCCCGAGCGAGGTAGCTGTATGTGTACACACCACCCCAGAGGAGCGACGTGAAAGCCTCGACGCGTTCGTCACGAAGGTTCTCGTGCTCATACCACGGGCCCCACCATCGCCCGTAGCCGCCACGCGGGCCACCGTGGTGGTCGCCCCAATCATCGCCGCCCCCACCGCCGGAGGTCGCCTCTGGACGAGGCGCTTGAGACCCGAGTAGCTCCGGGTTCAGCGGTTCGAAGCCGGCTGGGATGGGATCGACCAAGGCGACGTGATAACGGCGCGCCTCGGCGACCATCGTGAGCTTCACGCGGACTCGGGTGCCCGCCTTGACGCGCCAGACGCCATCGTCGCCCTTCTTAACGTCGTCTGGCGCATCCACGGCCTCATAGGTGCGCTCGACGTAGAAGCCCCTGTCCATCGACTCGAGCTTCAGGTCTTTCGGGGCGTAGCGCATGCCGACGCGGTAGTAGAGGCGACCGGCGCCGTCCTTCTGGATGACGAGCGACTTGTCGCCGTCACCGAGGAGCGCCATCGGGATCCCGACGAAGTGGCGCTCGGTCGTCCGGCCCTTGAAGGTGTGATCACCCGCGTACTGATCGCCCAGCCACACCCGAGCCACGAAGTTCGGCGTGACCTTCTCGAAGGTGTTGAAGTAGCGGTCGAGCGCCAGGAGCACGAAGACGTTCTCCTGCGTATTGCCCCAGCGGCCCTTGGTCCGGTGCGCCAGGAGACCGTCGACGAGCTTCGGGATGAGGTCGCTCTTCTCGTCGGCGAGAGTCACCGCGTCGAGGAGGATGCCGTCCACACGACGATCCGAGTGGAGGATGAGGTGCGACCCATCGGTGTACGACGTCGTGAAATGGGCGGAGCCCGCCGTCTCGGTGACGTTGTTGCCAAGGTGACGCAGGAGCTCCTTCACGAGGTCGGCCGAGCCGGTATCGGTCACGAGCGCCGGCAGCAGGAATCCGATGGCCTCGAAGGGGGTCGCCTTGGGTCCGCCGAACTCCGCAACGAGCGCGCGCGCTCGTGCCGCGTCGACGTCGCCGAGCTGAACCCGCGCGTAGATGGCGTAGGCTTCGATGACCCGTCGAATCTCTTCCGGGTAATCACTCGGGAAGTGGCTGCGAACATCCTTCAGGTACCGGAGCGTCCTCTGGACCATGCGATCTGGGATGGTGAAGCCCTTCTGCTTCGCGCGACCCATCGCGTGACCGACATGTGCGGTGAGGTACGGCCAATCCCGCTCCGAACGCTTCCAGAAGCTGAAGCCGCCGTTGTCATGCTGAAGCAGTTGCAAGCGAGTGAGATCCCGCTCGACCGCCGCCATCATCTCCGCCGGAGACGGCAGCCCTTCGGTCTTGAACGCGGTCAGCACATCTTTGAGAGCCGCGATGCCGAGGATCCGGGAGCTGATCTGCTCGGAGCACTCGAAGGGGTAGCTGACGAGGTAGAGGACCGCGTCGGTCAGCGCTTGCAGGTTGGTCGACGCCGTCGAGACCTCGAGCCCGCCGAACTGCGTGAAGACGTCACCCGGCATCTTGACGGGCTGAGCGATGGCGCCCTTGTCGATGGTTCCGTAGGTGGCAAAGGCTTCCGTGGTGGCTGGGGTCCAGATCGGCAACTCGATATTGGCGGCGTCGGACCACTTCCCGGTCGATGCACCGATTTGGAAGCGGGCCTTACCCACGCGCGACACGGCCGCCGGGAAGCGGACCTCGACCCGGTCGTTGGCCGGGACCGTCACCTTGCGGCCAGCGCCATCGCTGAGCTCCACGCCGAGCGCGCTGACCGCGACGTCGACCTCCATAGGAGCGGAGGTCTGGTTCTGAAGGACGATGGGGAGCTCGAACGTGTCACCAAAGTTCAGGAAGCGCGGCGCCGAGGGGCGCACCATAAGCGGGAGGCGCGCCGTCAAGGTGGCGTCGCCGAGGCCGAAGTGTTTGCCGCCTTCGACGGCAACGGCGGTGATTCGGTAGCGCGTGAGGTTGTCCGGCAGCGTGACCTGAACGGTCGCGACGCCCGATTCATCGGTCGGCGCCACGGCCGCGAAGAGCGCGAGCGGGTCGAAGTTCTTGCGAACAGCGATTGGACCACCCGCGTCGCCCCCACCGCCGCCGGTCGGAGCTTCATCCGAGGGGGCGTCGCCCGCCGACTCCGCCTTGGCCATGGCCGGCGCCGCTGGAGAAGGCATTGGCGTCAACCTCATCATCGAGCGTTCCCTGCCGTCCGCAGACCCCTTCGCGGCCGCCTGCAGCAACGCCGCCGGGTCGTCGAGGATGAGAAAGCCGCGTAGCTTGTGGATACGGCTGGTGCCATAGCGGCTGCCATAGAAGGTCGCGACGGGATCACCGATACGATAGCCGGTGAGCGCCAGGACGGATTCGTCCACGACGACGATGGCGACCTCGGCACCCGGGACAGGCTTGCCTTCGTGGTCGGTCACGGTGACCGCGACCTGGGTCTGACCGCCGGGAGGGAGGTCCGCTTCCGCCGGGACGGGCTTCACGGTCAGCGTGCGCGTAACGGGTGGCACTGCGAGCGAGACGGCGCCCGACGCATGGGCGGGCCGCTTCGGCAGCTTTGGATCCGCCTTGCCGTCGTCACCGACCCGTTCAGCTTCACCCGTCAGGTCCACGCGGACGCGAACGTCCGGCATGAAGCCCTCTTGGATCTTCACCTTGACGACCGTGGAGTTACCGTCTCCATCGGCGCCAATGGTGATCGGCTGTGTCTCGACGACGCCAGCGACACTGATGGTCACGAGGCCGTCGGCGCGGGGCCACGGGCTCGTGACGAAGATCTCGGCCGTGTCCCCGACCGCGTACTCTTTCTTGTTCGGGATGAGGGTGACGTTCTCCTCTTTGATCTCCCGCTCGATGCGCTGCTTGCCACCAGGGACATAGAACTCGCGTTGCGACTCGTTGGCTCTGCCAGAACCGTCCTTGATGCGCGCCTTGATCTGGTGCGATCCACCTGCCTTCGGGGTGAATGAGCAAGAGACGTCGTTGGCCGCCGAAGTGACCGTGCACGTCTCGCGGTCCTTCTCCTCCTGTGTCCAGTCGCCCTTGTCGTATCCCCACTCGAGTCGCACGCACTCGACCTCGATGGTGACGCCAGGCTGAAGGTTGCCGTCGATGTCCGTGACGATGAGGGACACGTCGATCGGCTCGCCAGACTTGAGGAAGTCGCGCTCGCCCTTGATGCCGACGTAGCGGTCGGATGGGTGGACGAGCAGCGTGGAGCTGGCCGAGAAGGTCTGGCGGTTGACGTCCTGGACGGTCGATTGTGCGGTCAGTGACCACGGCCGCGGCGGGCTGACGGAATCAAAGCGGAGCTCGAGCCGGTGCGTTCCGGCGCTGTCCGTCGTGCCCTCGTAGTTCAGATGGATGCTCGACGCCGAGCGGCTCTCCGAGCTCCACCAGGGCGTCCAGCTCCCGAACGCGTAGTCCCAACGATTCGGCGGCGTGTAGTTCGTCTGAGATCCGCTCACGGTCCAATCCACTTTCGCGCCCGGCAGGGTGCCACCGGCGAAGTACTTCGCCGTCGTGGTCACGACTGCTTTGCCGCCCACGTAGAAGGGGCCGTCGCTGACGACCGAACTGACCTCGAACTCGGGGCGTCGGAACTCTTGGACTTGAAAGGTCCAGGACGTGTTGCCACCCGTCGCAGAGGCGCCCTCAGCCACGAGATCGAGCCTGGCCGGGCCTAGGTTCATGGTGTCGGGTAGCGTGATCGTCCCGTCAAAGCCGCCGAGTGAGGTGACGGGAGAGGTCCCCTTCGCAACTTCGTTCCCTCGAGAATCGACGAGAGTCCAGCGAACGCCAGTGATGCCGGCGTCGAGCCCCTGCACTGTCGGCATCTTCCCACCGCCGATGAGCCGCATCCAGCCCTTGAAGCGGACCTGCTCCTTCGGTCTATACAGACCGCGATCGTCGAAGACGTACCAGCGAACATAGGGCCCTTGCGTGGACTTCACCCAGCTCGAGCCACCGTTCCAGTAGACGTTCTCGGGGAGGAAGACGACGTCCTTGTCCTTGGACGCCACGAGCCAGCGCCCTTGCCCAGCGCTGCCCGGGAGCGCGAGCTCCGCGATGCCCGCCGCGCCGGACTTCGCGACCATGCCCTCTGGCTGCAAAGAGACGTCGGCACCGTCAACGGGGAGCCCAGTCTGAAGCGACGTGACCAGCGCGTAGACGGTCTCGCCGTCCATGATGGCATCGATGGCGAGCTGAGTGCGCTGCACCCATGTGACACGGACGTCTTCGTAGTACTCGTTGTCCGGCGGCTGGATCACGGGACGTATCCACAGCATGACGCTGCCGAAGCCGTCCTCGAGGGCGGGACGGAGGTCGATCTTGGTCTCGACCATCTCGTCTTCCACTGATGCGATCTTGACCCGCTTCTCCCAAACTGCCTTTCCGGGCGGGGACTTGCGGTCTTTCTTGTAGGTGACGTTGGCGGAGTAGTCGAGGTAGGTCGGGAAGTCCTTCGGTGAGACCCGGTAGAGCTTCACGTCGATCTCTTGATGGTTGATCGAGCTCACGGAGATAGAGCCGTCACCCATGGGATCGGCCAGAATGAACTTCTGGGTCGGGGTCACGAGGATGGGTTCGGCCTTGGTGACCTTGACCGACGTCTCGAGATCCTTTGCGAGGACCTGCCCGAAGATGTCTTTCAGGCCCGCCTTGACGTTGATCCGATAGGTCGTTCGGCCCTTGGAAGCGCCTGAGATAGTGACATTGTTGCCCATGGCCTCGATACGGGCGTTCGGCAACTCGGGCGTAATCGTTACCGAGCCGGGCTCAAAGGCCTGCACATCGATGCCGTTGGTAAACTCGAGCGACCACGGGTGCAGCGGCGGGCAGTTGTTGTTCCAGCCGCAATGGAGCTCCTTGAACTTGAAGGGACCATAGGTCTGAAACGAGGACGTCTGGTCTTTGTCGGTCTTACGAGGGCCTTCGCCGGACGGCGCTCCGGCGGCGAGGACGATGGAGAAGGTCTCGGCGGCGGGCAGATCCTCGACTGGGATGACCGCGATCGCGCGGCCCTTTTCATCGCCCGAACCTGTCACCGTGGCCTTGGCCGACGGGTCCGCAGCGAGCTCCGCTTCAGTCGCGAGTCTGACGGCACGTTCGGCCCCGAACGCGCCGTACTTGACCTTCACGAAGGGCAGGATCGCCTGCTCGTCAATCCGCTGGTCGAAACGTAGCGCGATGACAGGGCGGAGCTGGGTCGGGAGGTAATCTCCCGGCCAACGGGCGATGACGCGCGGAGCAGGAGTACGGAAGGTCCACGACACCTCTTTGTCGAGCTTGCCCCCGGTAGCCGAGGCCGTGCTCGCAGGCACCGTGACCTTGAACTCCGTGGACATCGGGAGCCGAACCTTGGCGTCGAAGGTCAACGTCTTGGTGCCGACCCACTTCCACTCGCCCTCGAGAGAGGGCGTCAGCTGCACCGGGATGGGGAGCTTGCTCAGCTCCTCGTGCGACGTGACGGCCACCATCGGCTGGGAGAAGGTGATGGAGAGCTGAGGCGCCACCGGGACGTCGCCTTCGGGGCCAAAACGTCGCACTTCGAGCGGCCCCTGCTCCGCTTCGGGGGTCGCGACGGCCCCCGGAGCCACGGGTGGCGGGAACGGTGTCTTGACGGTCTCACCGGCGCGCGGCGCGGGCAGCGAGCGCTCGCGGAAGGCGAAGGGCACGTCATCGCCGGCCTGCCCTTCGAGCTTCGGCAGTCGCGCGATGAGCGCCTTGACCGACGCGTCGTCGAGCTTGGTCGTTGGAGGAACAGAGGCACGGTCCACCGTGGGACCACCGCCCTCCCCTTCGCCGAGGACGATCTGCAGCCCAGTCGGGTTGGGCGGCGGTGGATCGGTAGGTCCACCGGCTGGCACGGACACTTCGGGGACGACGTCGGGCATGGCTGGCTCCGGGGGGGGGGTCGGGAGCGCGGCGACAGGCGGTGCCGCAGGTGGCGCCGGGTTCGGCTCTGGTTTCACAGCGGAGGGCGCCGGCGCTGTGGGCGGGACCGGCTGCTGTGCCGGCGTCACGGGTGGCGTGGACGCATCCTTGTTGCAGGAGACGGCGATGGCGGCGAACCCGACCACCACGGCGGCGAACCCGACCACCACGGCGGCGAACAGTAGTCTTGATGCGGAAGCCCGAGGTCGCATGTGCTCTCCTGTGGCGCCCCTTGGACGGCGTTGGCCGTGGGCGCACTCATCACGTTCTCACCACCACGCAGCGATCACTCGCCCCGTTCTACTCCCCTCGCCGCAACGACGCCATTTGGCTCGTCACGGCTCGCTCGCGAACGTTCGCTCTCTCGATCTTCGGCCGACCGCGTCAGCCTGCGGCCAGCCGCTGCTTCTCGAGCCCGGTCGACTCTTTTACGGTGGGACGCTCCGCGATCCGCTTGACGAAGGCTTGAACGGCGGGCCAGGGGGCGAGGTCGAACTTGATGGCGCGCGTCCATCCGAGCACGACGAAGAGATAGAGGTCGGCGACGCTAAGGGTCTCGCCGACGAGGTAGGGCGACGCGGTGAGCCGAGGTTCGAGGTAGTCGAGGCGCGTGCGCAGCTGGTCCAAGACAACCTCTTTCCACTCGGTGGGCGCTTTTGGGTGAAAGAGCGGCGAGAAGAGCTTGTGGACCTCGGTCGCGATGAAGTTGAGCCATGATTGAAGCTCATAACGCGCAGGAGTACCCGCAGCCGGAGCGAGCCCGCTCGCGGGCGCTTGGTCAGCGACCCATTGGAGGATGGACGCGACCTCGGTGAGCCTCGTCCCGTCATCGAGGACGAGGACAGGCACGTATCCGAGTGGGTTCACCGCTCGGAAGTCAGCACCCGATGCGGTCAGCTTGGAGGCGGCATCGACCTTCTCGAGCTCGAAAGACAAGCCGGCTTCGCGGAGCGCGATGTGGACGGCGAGCGAACAGGTGAACGGCGTGAAGTAGAGCAGCATGCAGTCTCTCCTGGGTAGGCGAAGGTCGGCGAGGCGCGCGTATTGCCGCCTCTTCGGCCGATCCGCAAGTGCGTCCGAGGACGAATCTGCAGTTTTCTTCTCAGCTCCGCGCGAGTTGACCTCCCGCTCTGGCCGTGCGGGAATCCACGCGTGCTTGAAAACTTCGTCGCTCATCTCATCCGGCGTCGCTGGGCCTGGCTCGCCTCGCTCATCGTGGTCACTGCCGCGCTCGCGGTCCCAGCGGCCCGAGTCGGTGTCGACAACGCCGTCGAGGTCTGGTTCGTGAAGGGCGACCCCGCTCTCGCGGCCTACCACCGCTTCCAAGAGACCTTCGGTAACGATGAGGTCGTCGTGGTGGGGATCGTGGCCGAGCGTGGGGTCTTCGAAGCGACGACGCTGGACCGTCTGCGAACGCTCACGACACGGCTCGAGGCCGTCGCCGGAGTCGCGCGTGTCTTGAGCGTATCAAACGTGCGCCTCCTCGAAGGCGGCCTCGGAACGCTCGAAGTCAGGCCGGCCCTGCCTCCATCAGGCCCCATCACCGCTGCCGACGCCGCCGCGCTGAAGGCCCGTATCGACGCCGATCCGCTGCTTCGTGAGCGTGTGGTCAAAGGCGATGGCAAGGTCGCGCTGCTCTTCGCGCAGATGGCGTCGATGGCTGACATCGACCAGAAACGGAACGGCGTCCTCGCCGAGATCGAGAAGGTTCTCGCCGAGGTCGTCCGGCCACACCACACCGTTCACGTCGCTGGGATTGGCGTCATCTATGACGCGCTCAACCAGATCTCCCAGAAGGAAGCAGGCCTCTTCATGGGCCTGTCCTTTCTCGTCATTTTTGGGCTCCTCGGCCCCTTCTTCCGCGGCGTGAAGCCGGTGCTCATCGCGGCCGGCGCCGTCGCCTGCGCGCTCATCATGACCCGTGGGCTCTTCGGACTCTTCGGTCACGACGACAACATGGTCACGCTCACACTCCCGGTGCTGATCATCGTGCTCGGCGTCGCCGAAGCCGTTCATATCCTTCGCCACCGCGCCGCCCACCCGAACGATCCGCCCGCGAAAGTCCTGGCCGAGATACTGATTCCCTGCGCGTTCACGTCCATTACGACCGTCGTCGGCTTCGGTTCGCTCGTTACCAGCAAGGTCGCCGTGGTTGCCGACTTCGGGCTCTTCGCTGCCATTGGCATCGCGCTCGCTTTCGTGAGCACCACCATCGTTACGGCCTTTGCGTTCGGCTCGAAGAACCTCCAGCTCCGCCCCCCTGCCCCGCCGGAGACCGGGCGCCTCGAAGGGCTTCTGCTCTGGTGCTCGCGCTTCGCAACGCGCAACAAGGAGCGCGTCATCGCCGGGTCGTGCCTCATCGTCCTCCTCGCCGGTTGGGGGATGATGCGCGTCGAGACAGACACGTTCAGCATCGGCTTTCTGCCGGACGACCACCTCGTCCGTACTGACTCGGACGCACTCGAGAGGCTAATCGGCCCCTACACGCCTCTCGAGTTCGTCATCACGACACGAGACCGGACTGCGGAGACCGGCAAGGATCCCAGCGTCCTGCGTGGGATTGAGGCCTTTCAGCGCGCCCTCGAGGCCGATGCGTCGCTCGGGATCCAAGACACCCTAAGCGCCGCGGACGTCACCGCACGTCTGCACCAACTGAGCGGCGGCGACGGCACGCCCTATGAGGTCCCGAACAACGCGGCGATGATCGCGCAAGACCTCGAGGTCTATGGCTCCGATCCAGACAATCAGGCCCGCGATCTCGCTGACGGGAGCTGGAACCGCCTTCGGCTCACGGTCGCCGTCCCCGTGCTCTCCGCGAAGGGCTATGCGCAGCTCATCGAACGCATAGAGGCGATCGCGAAGACCACGCTTCCAGCCTCCGTGTCGCTAGAGCCGAGCGGCTATCTGCCGCTCTACGTGAAGATGATCGACTACGTCGTGGAGAGCCAAGTCTCGAGCTTCGGCTGGGCGTTCCTGCTCGTCTTCTTGTTGATGGCGCTTCTCTTCCGGTCGTGGAAGCTCACGGCGCTCGCTATTCCCCCGAACATCTATCCCTGCTTCGTCATCCTCGGCGTGATGGGGGTGCTCGGGATACACCTCGACATCGCCACGGCCACCATCACGTCCATCGTCACGGGCATCATCGTCGACGACACGATTCATTATCTGCACAGCTACCGAATCGAGCTTGCTCGACACGAGGGCGACCACGCCCTGGCCGCCGACGCCGCCGCTCTGACGACAGGCCGCTCGGTCATGATGAGCTCAGCTCTGTTCTTCGCGGGTTTCTCCATCCTGCTCTTCGCGAGCGTGAAGAGCATCGTCTACTTCGGCCTGCTCACAGCCCTGGCCATGGTCGTGGGGGTCATCTCGGACCTCTTCTTGCTGCCAGCAATGCTCGTGGCGCTAAAGCCGAAGCTCAATGGCGCGCCGCGGCGCTGAGCCCCGTTCTCGACATTTCCCTATCCTCGGCCCCTAGCCGGCACGGTATTCCAAGGTGACGAGAGCAGTCTTTGCGGCTAACCTGCCGCACGTGAGATTATTTCGGTCCTTCTGCTCCCGAGTCGCTACCCTCGCGGTGGTACTGACTTGCGTCGCCCCGGTCGCGTTCGCTCGGCTCCTCGAACGACCGGTCTACCTGTCGCCATCGACGGCCGTGCTTGGGCTCTACGACAGCACCGATCCGACTCGGCGCGGGGTCGATAGCGTCCTACCGAAAGCCAAAGTGGCTCTCGAGAAGCTCGGGCTCTCGCTGGATCTCCACGATATCTCCAGCAGCTACCCCACCCCAGCCTCTCTCCGAAACGTCCGCGCCATCATTACTGCGTTTGGCGACCCTGCGATGCCGAACGCGCAGCAATACCAAACGTGGCTGGGGGAACAGCTCGACGCCGGCAAGAGCCTCGTCGTCCTAGGCAACTTTGGCGCCTGGCAAGACAGCGACACGAAGGAGTGGGTCGATGGCGCGAACGCCGTATTCCGCCGCCTCGGGGTCAGCGCCCTCGGAGAGTGGACCGACGTCGTCTCGAACTTGCGCGTGGTCGGGACACCCAATGCGGCCATGGTGACCCGCGTCGACCTGGCGGCCTCCGCGCACTTTCAGCTATTTCGCGTCGTCGATTCAGCGGTGAAGGCCCACCTCGTCATCGAGCGCACTGACAAGCCGAAGTCTCAGTCCGCCGTCGTCTTCACGGCGCCGCGCGGTGGTATGGCGCTCGAGCGCTATGACGAAAGCGACGACGGTGAGCCTCTGATCGTACTCGAAAACTTTCTCTCGGACGCCCTCTTCCCCGCACCCGGCCTGGGCGGACGCGTCCTCGCCGTCATCGACCCCGACGTGCAGGCGGCTCGGCGCATGGAAGACAACCTCCAATGGGTCTTCCGCTACGCCCGAGTCCAGGCTGACTTCGTGTCCTTCGACGAGCTCGGCAAGCTCACGCGAAGGGACTTCCGACGTTACGGCGCTGTCCTCATCGGGACCGACGGCGGCGACAACCTCGGCCCGGAGGCGGCCCGCGCCCTCGAGACCTGGGTCCGCGAGGACGGTGGTGGTCTCGTCTCGCTAATGCCGCTCACGATCCCAGCGTGGGACCCGATGTTCGGCATCGCGAAGCGCGGCAAGGGCCTCATCTCGACGACCGGGATGCGCGTCGTCGGCAAGCTCTTTCCGGGTCTCGACGGCATGGTCATCGCAGACCGCGAAGACCCGACGGACGCGAGCCCGCGCGGCGGTTGGAACGTCATGGGAACCGTACCCGACGTGACCCTCAAGTCCGACTGTGTTCGGCTCGTCGTGACGACCGACCCCGATAACGACGGCGTCGATGGGTCACCGGTGCTCTGGACTCACACGCACGGGCGGGGTCAGGTGGCAGTTCGAAACGACTATGTGTCTGCCGAGAAGACCTACCGCGGTATGATACTGCAGCTCATTCAAAGCGTGATGCCGGTCTCGGCCGTGCCAATCGTGAACGCCGGGGTCTACTTCATGGACGACGCCCCGCAGCCCATGTGGGACGTGAAGAAGCCCCCTATCGAGGGCGAGTACGGCATGAGCGACACGGACTTCTACCGAGACGTGTGGTGGCCGGACATGCAGGCCCTCGCGAAGGAATTCGCCATCAAGTACACGTTCGTGCTGATCTTCAGCTACGACGACGCGACCTCGAAAGGCTTCACGGCCGATCCTTTCTACGCGTCACCCTCGAAGGGCGTCCCTCTGCAGATCGCCCAAGAGGCGATCGCGCAGGGCCACGAGATGGGCTTCCACGGCTACAATCATCAATCGCTCGTCCAGGACAAGGGCTTCACCTCGGCCGGTTGGCCGACGCGCGAAGCCATGGTCGACAGCCTCCGGCTCGCGCGAAGCGAGTGGGAGCGGCTCTTCGGACCCGGCCACGCGCCCTTCACCTACATCGCGCCGAACAACCACATCCACCGCGCCGGCAAAGAAGCCGTGAAGATCGTGTTCCCGGAGATCCGGGTCATGGCGGCGCAGTACCTCGACGAGGACGACATCGAAGGCGGCGAGTGGGACACCGATCCGGACGTAGCGCAGTTCATGGGCATGCCGCGGGTCTCGAGCGAGTTCTACCTCGGCACGCACAATAACGTGGGCTTCCATGACTCCCTCATGCTCGGTGGCCTCTGGACGCACTTCGTCCACCCGGACGACGTCTACGATCCAGGTCGCAACGGCGGCATGGCCTGGAAGTCTCTGCGCGAGTCGCAGCGGTCCATGTTCCAGCACCTCAAGCAGAACTACCCGTGGCTACGCAGCATGACGGCTCGGGACGCCTACCACGAGCTCGTCCGCTACCGCACCGACCCCTTCCACGCCATGCCCGAAGCGGGTGGGATCCGCATCGCCATGGGCTCGGGTTCGTCGGCATCACGTTGGTTCCAGGTGCGCGTTCCCCCCTCGTCTCGGGCCGTCGGCAAGACCAACGCGACGCTCCGCCATGCCTATCCGGACTATGGCATCTACATCTTCGAAGGGTCCGGTCCGGAGGCCTTCGTCGCCGTGGAAGGGGGCTCCCGCTGAGCGCCAAAGGTCCCGAAAAGTCCCCGTTCGGTCTCACTGACGAGCCCCGCGACATCGGGCCCTTTGGCGAGCCGACCCATCCGGACGCGAAGGTCTCTCAGTCGCTCCCTGGCGTGACCATCTACAAGTCCGAGCTCGACTTCGAGAAGGTCGCGCGCTACTTCGAAGAGCGTCTCGCGACGGAGAAGAACGTCTTCTGCGCCCGGGAAGAGAGCGACGGACAGCCGTGTTTCGTCGCCGGTGCCGGCGTTCGATTCACCGGAGGGGCGTGGGCCACCATCGTGGTGACCCCAGAACGCCCTAAAGGTCGCCGACCTCCCAAAGGAACTCAGATCCTCGTGACCGAACGAGCTCCTAGCCCAGCGAAGCCGGCGTGAACCTCCTCGGGCTCCTGGCGCTGGCCGTCGTCACGTCCAATACCCCTCGCGAGCGGCTCGCCGCGGCCGATCGCTGGGCGTATCAGCTTCAGGGCGCGCAGCTCGACGAGCTCATCGCGCACCCTGCCGACGTGCTGGTCATCGACGCCTACAAGGACGTGAAGACGCCGTGGAGCTACGCCGAGGTCGCCGCCATGCGGAAAGACAAGGTCGTCCTCGCCTACCTAAGCGTCGGTGAGGCCGAAGACTATAGACCCTATTGGGACCCGGCTTGGTCGAAGAAGCGTCCGGACTGGATCGGCCGGATGAACCCGCGGTGGAAAGGCAACTATCCGGTGCAGTTCTGGCGGCCCGAATGGTGGGTCATCATCTCGAGCGCGCTCGACGACGTCTCGGCCCGCGGCTTCGATGGCGTCTACCTCGACCGGGTCGACGTCTTCGAAGAGTGGGGGCCCAAGGGCAAGGGCTACCATCACCATGCCAAGAACGCTCCCGCCATGACCCACTTCATCATGTCGCTGGTCAATCGCGCCCGAACGCGCCGCCCGGGCTTTCTGGTCGTTCCCCAGAACGCGCCCACGCTCGTGCCCTCCCTCGCACCTGTCGTGAATGCGTGGGCCGTCGAGGACGCTTTCTTCATGGACAACCGGCCGCAGCCCAGGGCCTATTCACATTGGCTGGTGACGACTCTCGAGCCGATTCGAGAACGCCGCCTCCCAATCCTCTCCGTGGACTACATGACGCGGAAGCCGCTCGTCGCGCGTTATCGCGCTCTCGCGACCAAGGCGAAGTTCATACCGCTGGCCGCACCTTCACGAGAGCTGGACCAGCTCGACTGACCCCACCCGCTCCGGCTCCTCAGGCCTAGAAGTCACTCCCAACATGAAGCGACACCTCACGATACTCCTCCAGGGACTGGCCCTGACGATCCCGGTCATCGTCACGATCTACATCCTCTACGCGACGGTGTCTTGGCTCGACGGTAGCGTCCGAGAGGCCTTCGGCGACCTCAACATCCCTGGCCTTGGCCTCATCTTGGCCGTGGTCATTCTCTATTGCGTCGGCCTGCTGTCTCACTTCCTGCTCTTCCGCCGCTTCGTCGATGTGGCGGAGAGCGCTATCGGGAGGGTGCCGCTGGTGAAGACGGTGTACGGCTCGGTGCGCGACCTCATGGGCTTTCTCGGCCCCAAGAAGAATCGGCCGTCCGGCGTCGCCGTTCGCGTGAACGTGACCGAGAACGCCCACATAATCGGGGTCCGAACCACTGACAGCGAAGACGGAACCCGAAGCGCAGTCTACTTGCCCTTCAGCTACATGCTCGGTGGCTTCCTGGTGTTCTTCCCGAAGGAGCGGATCGAGCCCGTCGACATGAGCGTTGAAGAGGCCCTCAAGTTCGCCATTACGGGCGGCATGGGCGGCGGCGTCCGAGACGCTAGCGCCGAGCACGAGGTCATCGACGTCCCGGGCTCGAAACGCTGAGGTTCAGGGAGCCTGCGCCGCCAACGCGGCGAGCGACGGCTCGAACGGTGCACGCGCGATCCCAACCTCGGTGATGATCGCGGTCACGAGCGACGCTGGCGTGACGTCGAAGGACGGGTTACGCACCGGAACGCCCTCGGGGACGACGCGCGTGCCCGTGAACGACGTGACCTCGGAGGCCGGCCGCTCCTCGATGGGGATCTCGGCGCCGGTCGCCATGGTGAGATCGAAGGTCGAGACGGGGACCGCCGCATAGAACGGCAGCCCGTGGTGCTTGCAGAGGACCGCGACAGAGTAAGTCCCGATCTTGTTGCACACGTCCCCGTTACGGACGGTGCGGTCGGAACCCACGATAGCGCAGTCGATCTGCCCCTTCGCCATGAGCCAGCCGGCCATGTTGTCAGTGATGACCGTGACCGGGATGCCGTCCTTGTGAAGCTCCCACGCCGTGAGGCGGGCTCCCTGAAGGTACGGCCTCGTCTCGTCGGCGATGACTTGAATTCGCTTGCCTGCCGCGTGTGCGGCCCGGATCACCGCCAGGGCGGTCCCGTAAGCTCCGGTGGCGAGCGCGCCGGCGTTGCAGTGCGTGAGGATGGTCGCGCCGTCCGGGATGAGCACTTCGCCATGACGACCGATGGCCTGGCAGATCGCCTTGTCCTCGTCGTGGATACGGACCGCTTCGGCGAGCTGCTCGTCGGCATCCGCGTTTGGCGACAGCCGTCGCATGCGCTCGAGCGCCCAGAAGAGGTTCACGGCCGTGGGTCTCGTCGAGGCAAGCACCGCGATGGCCCGGTCGCGGTCCCAGCCGAGTCGGGCCGCAAGCGCAACGCCGTACGCGGCCGTGATGCCGATGGCGGGAGCACCTCGGACCACCATGTCGGTGATCCCGGCTGCGACGGCTTCGACCGTATCGCAGCGCATGTAGAGCTCCTCCATCGGGAGCCGGCGCTGGTCGAGGAGGATGACGGCCCCATCGCGCCAAGCGACGGGGGACCAAGATGAGTCGAGGTGGGTCATTGAGGTTGCCGCCGTGCTTGTAGAAGCACCAAGAGCCGAGAGTTCACGAGCTCGGGGTTGGCCCGGCCCTTCATCGCCTTCATGACCTGCCCGACGAAGAAGCCGACGACCTTGGTCTTGCCGCCATGGAACGCGGCGACTTCGCTCGGCGTCGCGTCGAGCGCCGCGCTTACGGCGGCGTCGATGGCCGAGACGTCGCTGACCTGCTCGCCGACGGCGGCTAGCGCTGACGCGACGCTGGCGCCGGCGCACATTCGGGCGAATCCATCCTTGGCGAGCTTGCCGGAGATGCGACCTGACGCGAGCGCCGCAAGGAGCTGCCCTAGCGCCTCCGCGGTTACCGGTGCTTCCGACAACGGACGGCCATCGAGGCGACCTTTGAGCTCCGTATTCACCCAATTGGCGGCGGTCTTCGGGTCTGCACCGGTCGCGAGCACCGCGTCGTAATACCGGGAGGTCTCTTCGTCAGCCGTCAGCACCTCAGCGTCGTAGCGGCCAAGGCCAAGGGCATCGCGGTACCGCGCACGGCGCTGTCCTGGGAGTTCAGGGAGCGCGGCGCGTTCAGACTCCACGATCTCCGAGGGGAGGATGAGCGGGAGGAGGTCCGGATCGGGGAAGTATCTGTAATCGTGGGCATCTTCTTTCCCCCGCATCGCGCGCGTGCGACCAGCGGCTTCATCCCAGAGTCGGGTCTCTTGAACGATACTCCCACCGGCTTCGAGCGCGGCGGTCTGACGGCCGACCTCGAACTCGATGGCCCGCTTCACAAACCCGAACGAGTTCAGGTTCTTGAGCTCCACTTTGGTGCCGAGCGCCGCGCCCGGCCGACGCACGGAGACGTTGGCGTCACAACGGAAGCTGCCCTCCTCGAGGTGACCGTCGGAGGCGCCGAGCGCCATCACGATGGCGCGCAGCTCTTTCAGATAGGCCGCCGCTTCGTCGCCAGAGCGAAGGGTCGGCTCACTCACGATCTCGATCAGCGGTGTGCCAGCTCGGTTCAGGTCGATCTCGGTGCCGCGTTCGCCGTGGATGAGCTTACCTGCGTCCTCTTCCATGTGGATGCGGGTCAGCGGAAACTCGCGCGTGAGGTCGCCGAGATCGACTGGGACGGCCCCCCCGAGGCAGATGGGCCGCTCGTACTGGGTGATCTGATAGCCCTTCGGGAGGTCCGCGTAGAAGTAGCTCTTTCGCGCGAAGACGCTGACCGTCTGAAGCTCACAGCCCAGCGCCAAGCCAACCCGCACCGCGAGACGCACGGCGGCGGCATTCAGTGCCGGGAGGGTGCCCGGGTGGCCGAGGCAGACCGGACAGGTCGCGGCGTTGGGCGCGAGACCGAAACGGGTGGGGCAGCCGCAGAAGAGCTTGGTCGTCGTGGCGAGTTGGCAGTGCACCTCGAGGCCGATGACGGTCTCCCACTGAAGGCCCGCTGGCGTGGTCGCGTCACTCACGAGGCTGACCTCTCGAAGCCGCTGTGAATCTCGACCGTCCGAGCCACCTTCAAGAGCGTCGCTTCAGCGAATGGTCGGCCCATGAGCTGAACGCCAACCGGCAGCCCGCGCTCGAGCCCAGTCGGGACATGAATGGCGGGGATGCCGGCGAGGCTCGCCGAGATGGTGAACTTGTCCAGAAGCGCCATGGTGACGGGGTCTTGCAACTCACCGAGCAGCGGCGCTGGGCCAGGCGTAGTGGGTCCGAGCAAGACGTCAACGTCCATGAGGGCAGCCAGGAACGCCCGCGTCAGCTCGGCCCGCACGGCCTGCGCGCGGCCGTAGTAGGCGTCGTAGTAGCCTGCCGAGAGCGCAAAGGTGCCGAGGAGGATGCGGCGAATGACCTCGGGGCCAAAACCCTCGCCGCGCGACCGGGAGTAGAGCTCGGCGAGCGACGTCACGGGCACGCTCGTTCGATGGCCGAAGCGGACGCCGTCATACCGCGCGAGGTTTGACGACGCTTCGGCGGGCGCGATGACGTAGTAGGCGGCGAGGGCGGCGCTGACGTCGGGCAGGCTGACGCTACGAACGTCAGCACCAGCCGAGGCGAGCTGATTGGCGGTGCCACGGACGGCGCTCCGGACGCCGGGAGTGACGTCATCGTCGAGCCAGCCATCGAGGACCCCCACCCGCAGACCTGCGACGCCGTCATCGAGGGTGGTCGTGAAGTCGGGAGCGGGTTCGCGGCTCGCGGTCGTGTCGTGCGGGTCGTCCCCCGCCATGGCGGCGAGTGCGCGCGCCGCGTCACGGACCGTACGGGCGATGGGGCCGACCGTATCGAGCGAGCTGGCGTAGGCGATGAGCCCGTAGCGGCTGACGCGGCCCCACGTCGGCTTGAGGCCGACAACGCCGCAGTAAGCGGCTGGCTGGCGTATTGACCCGCCGGTGTCGCTGCCTAGCGCGATGGGGACGATGCCGGCCGCGACCGCTGCTGCTGAACCGCCGCTCGACCCACCCGGTACGTAGCGTGGGTTCCAAGGGTTCAAGGTGGGACCGAACGCAGAGCGCTCAGTAGAGCTGCCCATCCCAAACTCGTCGAGGTTCGTCTTGCCGACGACGACGGCGCCAGCGGCGATGAGGCGCCGTACCGCAGTCGCAGTGAACTTCGACTGAAAATCCGAGAGGATACGCGACCCGGCCGTCGTCTTCATGCCCTCCACGACCAGGTTGTCCTTGACCGCGATGGGGACGCCGACGAGCGGCCCGACACGGTCGCCACGTTCGAGCCGTCGCGTTAGCGCCTGCGCTGCGGCGGTAGCGCCGGCGGCGTCGAGGGAGAGGAACGCGTTCAGATCGGCGTGGCGCTCGGCGACCGCGATGGCTCGGGCGATACGGGCGGTGGGGAGGTCGTTGCCGGTCACGTAACGACCTTGGGGACGAGGAAGACGTCGCCCTGCCCGCCCGGCGCTCCGGCGACGGCTCTCGCAGCCCCAATGGGCGCCTTGAGCTCGTCGGCTCGCCACGCCGCGGTCGGGCCGTGGGCCGTCGATGCGGTCGCGGACTCGAGTGTAGCCCGCTCGAGCCCCGCGATGAGCCCAAGGAAGGCGTTGAGATCGGTGACGAGTCCCGGGACCGACCCTGGGGAGAGCTCGAGTCGCGCGAGGGTCGCGACGCGCCGCACGGTGCCCTCGTCGATCACGGTGCCCTCGTCGATCACGGTGCCCTCGTCGATCACGGTGCCCTCGTCGATCACGGTGCCCTCGTCGATCACGGTGCCCGCCGCTTAGCGATGGCGAGACCGATGGCACCTTCGATCGACTCGCGAATCCGAGCGAGGCCTTGGGGCGACTTGGCTTCGCAGCGGACGACGAGGACGGGCTCGGTGTTCGACGCGCGAACGAGTCCCCAACCGTCAGGCCAGAGCACGCGGGCGCCGTCGATGTCGATGACCGGCTGCTCGGCCTTGAACTTGGCGAGGAGGTCCGCGACGACGTCGAACTTCAGCTCATCCGGGCAGTTGAGCCGCAGCTCTGGCGTGGAGAAGGTCTCCGGGACGTCGGCGAGGAGCGCCGAGAGTGGTTTGGTCTCACGGGTCAGGATCTCGAGGACGCGCCCGGTCGTGTAGATGGCGTCGTCATAGCCGAAGTAGCGGTGCTTGAAGAAGATGTGGCCGCTCATCTCACCGGCGAGGAGCGCGCCTTCCGCCTTCATGCGTGCCTTGATGAGGGAATGACCGACCTGCGACATGATCGGCTTTCCGCCACGCGCCGCGATGTCGTCGAAGAGCGTCTGGCTGCACTTCACCTCGCCCACGATGGCCGCGCCTGGGGACCACTCGAGGAGCTTGCGCGACAGCAGGATCATGAGGCGATCACCCCAGAGGATGCCGCCCTTCTCGTCGACGACGCCGATTCGGTCTGCGTCGCCGTCGTAGGCCACGCCCAGCGCGGCGCCCGTCGAGGTCACTCGCTTGATGAGCGCGGCAAGGTTGTGAGGCTCGGTGGGGTCGGGATGGTGGTTCGGAAACTCGCCGTCCATCTCGATGAAGAGCGGGATGACGTCGAAGCCGAGCTCGCGCAGCAAGGGCTCGATGACGGGGCCGGCCGTGCCGTTGCCGCCGTCGACGACGATCTTGAGCTTCGTGTGTGGGAACCAGAGGTTGCCCTTCACGTAGTCGATGTAGTCTCGGACGATGGGGCGCTCTCGGTAGCCGCCGTGGCCGACCTCGAAGTCGTCCTTCTCGATGAGATTTCGAAGATCCTGAATCGCGTCGCCGTAGATCGAGGTCTGCCCGAGGCATACCTTGAACCCGTTGTATTCCTTGGCGTTGTGGCTGCCGGTGATCTCGATGCCGCCCTGAATCTCGCTCTCGAGGTGGAAGAGCGAGAAGTAGACGAGCGGCGTCGGGACGACGCCAATGTCGACGACGTCGATACCGGTGGAGCGTAGCCCAGCTACGAGCCCTGCGTGGAGCTCGGGGCTGTGAGTGCGGCAGTCGCGCCCGACGGAGAGCGCCTGCCGTCCCTGGCGCCGGGCGGTGGTACCGATGGCCTTGCCGAGAAGCTCGGCGAAGCGTGCGTCGAGGTCCGGTCCGACTTTGCCCCGGACGTCGTAGGCGCGAAAGATCTTGGCGGGGACCGTGCTCATGTCAGCTCCTGGCGGCCAGTCTCGTTGAGGCGCTTCACGAGCGCTCCGACGTCTTGACTGCGATCGATTGGGGCGACCAGGACGGCGTCCGGAGTCGCGACGACGGTGAGGCCGGTGACGCCGAGGACTTCGACGTGGGGCCCGGTCGAAAGGACGACGGAGCCACTCACATCGGTGAGGCTGACGTCGCCGCGGGTAAAGTTGTCCTGACCCTCCCGGAAGTCCAGCAGCGTACGCCAGGACCCGACGTCGCTCCAGCCGATGTCGGCCGGGATGACGACGGTGTTTTCGGTCTCCTTCTCCATCACGCCGAAGTCGATGCTGATGGGCTCGGCGAGCTCGAAGCACCGCGCAAGTGCGCTCTGTTCCGCGAGCGTGCCGATAGCCGGCAGGTACTCGGCGAGGCCGGACGCGAGCCCGGGGAGGTGGCGCCCAATCGCGGCGAGCATGACGTCGGCCCGTACGAAGAACATGCCGGCGTTCCAGTCGTAGTCGCCGGACGCGAGGTAGCTCTCGGCGGTCGCGCGGTTGGGCTTCTCGACGAAGGCCGCGACGGCGAAAGCGGGGAGCTCGAGGCCCGGCGACTCGAGCGCCGCCCCGCGGCGAATATAGCCGTAGCCCGTCTCGGGGTGGCTCGGACGAATGCCCACGGTGACGATGCGGCCGGTGCTGGCAAGCGCAGACGCCGCCCGAAAAGTACGCCGGAACGCAGCGACGTCGGTGATGGTCTGATCGGCGGGGAGGACGGCGAGTACGCCATCGGGCCGTTCATGGGCGACGAGGGCAGCGGCCAGCCCGATGCAGGGCGCTGTGTTTCGGGCGCGGGGCTCGACGACGGTGCGAACCAGGCTGCCTTCGAAGAGGACACGGGTGGGTTCGGCGAGCGCGGGGCCCGTGACGATGAGGACCCGGCCCGGCTGAACTTCGGCCGGAGCGACGCGAGCGACGGTCTCAGCGAGGAGGCTACGTTCGGTAAGGAGCGAGAGGAGCTGCTTCGGACGGGTCTTGCGACTCAGCGGCCAAAAACGCGTGCCAGAGCCCCCAGCCATGATGACGGCCCAAGTGCCGCCGCTGTCGTCTTGCCTGCTCATCTGAGGTTCCTCGTGCCAATGACGACCATCGGCGGAGTGGCCTTTGACCATCACCCGCGACGCGAGCGGCGGAGTATGCCACCCGAACCCCGAGGCGCAATGATCGTTGAGGCCTTTGGAGACTGCTGGCAGCCGCCCCGTCTACCGCGTCAGTCCATCCCTGACGCCAGCGCCACGATAGCGTCGGGCCTCAACGCAAAGGCCTGATTGACCTCCACGCGGCTGGCGCACCAGCAGGTGGGGCAGCGCGCCGGGTTGAGGCTCAGGAAGGCCTTCTCGAAGCCGAGCGTCGCAGCGTCGAAGCTCTCCTCGTAGGCGCCCATTCGGCCGCAGATCATGAGGCGGCCGGCCTGATCGACACGGCAGAAGAGGAAGCTCCCGGCGCAGGGGAGCGCGGGCGCATCGGGCCAGCCTCGCAGATAACGCAATCCGGACAACGAGTTGGCTATGGGCGCGCCGAGACGTTTCTGCTTGATGAGGTGGTCGATGGTCTCGCGGTATCGTTCGAGAGGTGGTGCGATGGGGTTGTCGCCGCCGCCGCTGCCGAGACGCTCATTCTCGGCGGGCTGAAAGAAGACGGTGACGCGTTCGTGGCGCGCGAGGTCGAGGAGCGCGTCTTCGCCGCCGATGCTCTGGGCCGAGATGACGGCGGTGAGCCGACGCTTGATGTGCGAGTGTCGCTCTACGGCGCGGAGGGCGGCCACCACACCGTCGAAGGCACCGTCGCCTCGAATGCCGTCGTGGACATGCCGATCGCCGTCGAGCGAGATGGTGAGGGTCGAGAGGCCCGCGAGTCGATCGATATAGCGCGGGACGAGGGCGCCGTTGGAGTTGAGGTTGACCGCGATCCCGAGCTGGACGGCGTGGTCGATGAGCCCGACCATGTCCTTGCGGATGAGCGGCTCACCGCCCGTGAACACGACACGACGCGTGCCCAGGCGGGCCATGTCGGTGAGCATCGCCTCGAGCTGTTCGGTCTCGAGGCGAGCGCCACGGCCGTCCCACCGGTCGCAATAAGCGCAGGCGTAGTTGCAGCGGTTCGTGACGACCATCGACACGACGAGCGGGACCTTGGAGCCGAGCACGCGCGCTCGTGCGAAGGTCATTCCGTGCTGGAATTTGCTGGCGATTCCCACGGAGCCTCCTGGGAACTCAGGATAGCAGAGGCGTGGGCTGTCAGTCGTCGGCGAAGAGCTGGTCGGCTTCGTCAAAGGTGGGGACCTCGTACTCCGGGACGGCCTTGGACTCTTCGAGGTTGGGCCGTCCTGTCGGAGACTCGGTTGCAGGAACAGGAGCGCTTGCACGGTCGACCGGGCTGGGCGGCGGTGCCGGGGGTGCCAGCGGCGCCGTTGGTGGTTGTGGCGACGCGGGCGGAGTCGCCGCAGTGGAGGCCGGCCGCGTTGAGGGTGCGTCATCGGCGCCAGAGGGTGGCACTCGGAGCCCGGGAGGTGTGCTTCGGTTCGATGAGGTCGGTTGATCCGGCCACGCCGCGGTCGACACGGCGGGTGGTGGACCGCCGGGCGTCGATGGAGCGAGGCTGGGGCCCGGCCGCGCCGCTATGCGGGAGTCCTTGGCGCGCGGCATGCCCGGCTCGTCCCTCGCATCGAGAGGCCTCATAGCCCCATGAACGGAGTTCGAGTCCGAGGAAGGCGGTCGTGATGGACGCGGCGGGACCGGGTGAGAGTCGGATGAGGGTGGACGTGGCCCGCGTGCGAGCGCGTCCGTCGATGCGGAACGACCGGTAAACTCGCCGTCGCCGAGCGCACCGCTACGCCGCCGGGTGAAGGTCCCCGAGGCGGAATGAATGAGCGGATTAGCCCACGCCGCGAGCGCGATGGTGTCAAGGGGCTCTGGGAGCCAAAGATTGAGACGCAACGAGCTCGCAAACTGCTTGCAGCGCTCGAGCTCTCCGGCGCGGCAAAGCGCGACGATGGGGACGATGCGACCAGCGGGGAGCTCTCGGAGGCGGGCAACATACGAGAGCTCAGCGAGCTGGTCTAGCCGAAGCTGGACCAACACCAGGGTCGTTGGATTCTTGTCGAAACGCTCGAGGACGTCGGACGCCCGGGCGGCGTGGTTCACCAGGTAGCCATGGCCGGTCGCCCACGAACCGAGGCCTTCCGGGATGCGAACTCCAACGACCAAAATGGATGGCTCACTCATCCGGTCACCTCCTCATGGGTCGAAGGCCACGGCGGTGCCACCCGCGCGCGAGATGCCGAACGACACCTTTCCAGCACTCACCGGCGTTTCCCCCACGTTGACGCGGGAGACGGCGACGACTAGATAACCGCGCTCGATGCCGAGGAAGTTGGAGCCGAGGTCCGGGAGCTTGCCGAGCAGGGCCTTCGGGACCGATAGAGTGCCGGGATCACCATCGGCCGCGCACGCGATGATGGGCCCGGACGCCTGAGCGCTCTTCTCCGAGTCGTAGACGAAGAGATCGACGCGCATGAAGGTCGCCGTGTCGGCGGTCCACTTTACAGCGAGGTCGCCACTAGCACCGACCTTGTCGCTCGGGCTCGTCACGTTGACTTGCTTCGGGACGGTCACCTCCACGGTGAAGGCCGGCACCGATACGCCGCCGGCGGCCGTGGCGGCCACGACCGGAGACTGGGGAGTCAGCAAGGACGCCGTCGACTCTGGGAGCCCCGAGCCGTAACGAACGTAGCTCTCACCGACGGTCGTCGGCGTCAGGGTGACCACCTGCGAGAGCCCGGTGATGGTGATGAGCCCGGCGTCGAGCGACGGGATGACCGCCCCTGGGGTGGCGGATCCGTCGGGGAGGAGCTGGCAGGGCCCCTCCACCTGCAAGGGCGCGGCCATCGGCGCGGGGACGGTGTCGATGCTCGCGGAGATGCTCGCGTTTTGGACCTGACTGGTCTCGACTTGAATGAGGAGTAGCCCTCCTTGCAGCGCGAGCACGGGCGGCCCGGCGTCCGGCTTGGGCGTGTCCTCCGCGTCCACGGCGATGTCCGGATTGCCGATGCCCACGTCGTCAGCGACGTCGGTGATCGACGTGTCCTCTTCCGTCACGGAGGTGTCGGCAATGTCGACGTCCTCACTCGTGTCGCTGACGTCGGTCGCGACGACGTCAGCGCCATTGGAGGCGTCCGAGTTCGGCACGACGCTCTTCCGCCCGCTTCGTGACGATGAGCAGGCGAGCGCGCCAGCGAGGAGCAGAACCGAAGCGGGAATGACGAAGGGAGACTGGCACCGCATGAGGGAAACCATAAGGCAAGAGGGCCTCATGGACAACCCCAGGGGGCCTCATGGACAACCCCAGGGGGCCTCATGAACAACCCCAGGGAGCCTCATGGGCAACCCCAGGGAGCCTCATGGACAACCCCAGGGGGCCTCATGGACAACCCCAGGGGGGAAAGGGTTTTCCGGTGGGAACGCTCCGCTCAGTTGACGAAGAGCAGCGTCCCGAAGCGATCGAGGGCGTGAAAGTCGGGCCGAATCGGTGGACTAAAGGCCATGTAGTCGGCGTCGCCGGACGGGTGCAGGTCGATCCGAAACGCATTGAAGCGCCAACGAGCTCCGGCTCGCGGTGGGCGATCGGGCGCGTGCTTCAGGCTTGCAAAGGGGATCTTCATCTCGGCACTCCAGCCACCATCACGCGGCTCGACACGCGCTTCGAATCCGCTGAGCGTGTAGCGTTTGCTGCGCTCCAGGTTCTGTCGGTAACTCGGGAAGAGCGCATCGAACACGACGCCTTTGGGGCTCACCTGTAGCTCGTAATAGTGTCGCTCGTCGCCATCCGGGTCGAGGAAGAGCTCGAAGACGTCCTCGGTGTAGATGGGCTCGTCGCGTTGAGTGAGGGTGGCCACGAGTGACTCGTCGTCACCGTCGAACGCGAGATAGAGCGCGTCGTCGTCCCACAGCGCGCGGAGAGTGGCGGGCCGTGGCGCGGGCCCTCGTCCATCGGAACGACGAAACGGGGCGGAGCGCGACGAGAGCTGCCAGACCGCGTCGTCGAGCCGACCGTCCACGACCGGAGCGGCGGCGGTGCGGGTGACCACCAACC
>CANMLD010000007.1 GCA_947498315.1 Pseudomonadota bacterium
AGCCCGCACCGGAACCCGAGCCCGCACCGGAACCCGAGCCCACGCCGGAGCCCGAGCCGGAACCCGAGCCGGCACCGGTACCGCAGCCCGAGCCGGTACCGCAGCCCGAGCCGGTACCCGAGCCCGAGCCGGCACCCGAGCCCGCGCCGGCACCCGTGCGCGAGCCCGCACCGGAGCCCGAGCCAACTCCGGAGCCTGAACCTGTGGTCTTAGCAGTCGCTGAGGCCGAAGATGACCTCGCCGGCTTGACCCAAGCGCCGACAGAGGACGGCCTCTCCGGCCTCACGTCGAGCTCGGCAATGCCCTCGATGCCAAGTGACGACGCCAAAGCGCTGGCGGGGCAGCGTGCTGCTGCAGCCAAGGCGGCTGCTGCTCGGATCGCCGCGCGCGCTGCCGCAGCGAAGGCGCCGAAGTCCGAGTGACCTTCTACCCGGGCGACTCGTCGCCTGGGCCCCGCCTCTCTTCTCCTATCACCTCTGTCGTTGTGACTGTGCGCTCAGGATGCGCCGAGCGTGTCTCAGTCGCGATCAGCGCTGCCACCAGCGCCGGCCCGTACACGTCGACGTCGTGAGGGGTCACGCCCGGCACTCGCCTCAACCCTTCGAGACTGCGAGGGGCGAGCCGAGCGATTCGGAGCAAGGTCTCGTCGTCGCAGACCACGAAGGGTGGGACACCGAGCGTCGCTGCGACGTTTGCGCGCACGCTTCGCACAGCGGACAGGGCTTGCCGGGAGACGCCCGTTGCTCCCAAGGAGGCAGAGGCGCCGTCGAAGGCCGCAACGGCGAGCTCGATCGTTCGGCGTCGCCACATCACGTCGGCGCCGAGCGGGGTGGTGCAGAGGCGGGTTGGGTTGCTCGGGGCGGGTTCGAGGCAGCCGGCACGTTGCAACGCCATGACGAGTCGTTCGATGAACGGCACGCCATATCCAGCGAGGATCCCGTGTGAGCGAGTTCCATGGAGAGGGCACTCCAGGACGGCTTTGGTGGTGGTCCCGATGATCGCTTCGGCGACAAGGCGAGTCGGGAGCGCACCGTCAGCGCGCGCGAACGCGCTGAGCACCTTCTGCACGACGATCGCCTCGCCTTCTGTGATGGGACGGGGAGGCGACGCGTCGAGCGACTCTCCGTGACGCCGTGAGAGGACGACCTTGGAGGTGAACGCGGCGCTTCGGTCGCACACGTCGCAGCGGCGACAGGGTGCGCCAGCGAACTGCTCGCCAAAGTAGTCCAGGATCGTCTCGTGCCGGCATCGGTCATCTGAGGCGCCGTACTGAACGACGTCGCCAAGTCGCCGGCGGTCGAGGCTCCGTAGACGTTCCTTCTCGGTCCCGCTAAGCGACTCTGGCAGTTCACGTCGTTCGATCAGGTACTCGTGGATGCGTGTGTCATTCACATTGAAGAGGAGGGTCGACTCGGCCAGTGCGCCGTCCCGGCCAGCTCGGCCAGCCTCTTGGTAGAGGGCTTCGATGCTTGCTGGGAGCTCGAAGTGGACCACGAAGCGTAGGTCTCGCTTGTCAATCCCCATGCCGAATGCGTTTGTCGCGACGGCGACGCGGACAAGCCCCTTCATGAAGCGCTCTTGGCTCACGGATCGGTCTTCACTCGTCATCCCGCCGTGGTACGGCGCGACAGCAAAGCCGCGCTCGACGAGGTGGTTGGCGAGTGCGTCGACGCTCTTTCGGGTACTGCAGTACGCGATGCCGGCCCAGTCCGGATGTCGGTGAAGGAAGCGAGTCAGGAGCGTGAGCTTCTCGCTGTGCCGCTGCACTGGCACCACGTCGAAGCGGAGGTTGGGTCGATGGAACCCGAACACCCAGTGTCGATCTTCAGGTATCCCGAGCACGTGGCCGATATCGGTCCGAACTTCAGGGGTCGCGGTCGCCGTGAACGCGCCGATGCGCGGCAGGTGGAGGCGCTTTACGACCTCACCCAGTCGCCGAAAGTCCGGACGAAAGTCGTGTCCCCATTGGCTGATACAGTGGGCTTCGTCGACGATGAGCGCGTCGAGGGGCAAGGTGCCGAGCCGACTGAGGAAGTCGTCGCCGAAGCGTTCGGGGGCGACGTAGACGAGCTTCATGTGGCCTTCGAGGATCATCTGCATGCGTCGCCGCCGCTCCTCGGGGGCGATTCCGGAGTGCAGGTCGGTGGCGGCGATGCCGCGCTCGCGCAGCTGGTCGACTTGGTCTCTCATTAGCGCGATGAGCGGCGACACCACCAGGGTTGTCCCGGCGCCCATGGCCGCGGGCAACTGGTAGCAGAGGCTCTTGCCCGCTCCGGTCGGCATCACCCCGAGTACCGAACGGTCGAGGAGGAGAGACCGGATCAGTTGCTCTTGGCCCAGCCGAAATCGGCTTAGTCCAAAGTGCTTCTCGAGAGCCAGAAGCAGCTGGTCGGTCTTCATTGCGGCAGGGTAGGGAGAGGGGCCTTAAAAAGCGAGAGCCCTGTTACGCCTGCAGGTTGGGGGTCCCACAGCGTCAGGGCTCTCGGGTGTCTCGGGCGATTCGAACGGGAGGAGACAGCCCACCGGGTTGCGCTTTCGCCACTCCCACAGATGGGAAGATCGTCAGCAATGACCGTGCCACGTCGCTGAGCTCCCAGAATGCGCGATTGGCGAGCTCATAGGGGGGGGCAGGTTCTCAGTTTGAGACGAGGAGTGTAGCGTGAGCTGCTCACACGGCACCCCGATGGGTGGCTCTCAGAGTGAGACGGCGAGCATGGTGTTCTCAACATGAGATCGGGTTCGAGATAGCCCAAAGTCGGCCTTGACCTTCACCCCAAGGACCATCGGAATAGGGGCATGTTCGCTCCGCCAGCAATCGCCTTTTCGAGTCTTTTGATCGTCTCCGTCGCGGCGGCTTTCGCTCCGCCGCCGCCACGCCAAGTCGCTCGTTCCGTATCACTCGGCAATGCGTCCGATGGCTACCTAGTCGGGGGGCGAACACTCGGAGATCGAGGGCCTGGATATCGCGTGATGGCAGCCACTCGGCGCCGGGGCTACACGTGGGGGACATCCGAACTGACGGACGCTATTCGGCGCGGTGCGCTCGAGGTGGAACGCCAGTACCCGAAATCGACGTTGGTCGCGGCAAACCTGTCGCGGGAAGGCGGTGGCGACATCGGCCCGAGCGTGTCCCACAACAGTGGGCGCGACGCTGACATCGCCTTCTACGCCGTTGACGAACGAGGGCGCCCAGTCGCGTCCGATCAACTAGTGCTCTTTGATGGGGAGGGCAACAACGCGCCCTCCGGTCTCCGCTTCGATCCCGTCCGCAACTGGGCGCTCGTGAAAGCCTTTCTGACCGACGAGGCCATTCAGGTGCAGTGGATCTTCTGCAAGGGTGCACTTCGGGAGAAGTTGCTCTTGTTCGCGAGGAGGGCTGGCGAGCCTGAGGAGCTCATCGCCCGGGCTGCCGACGTTCTTGGCGAGCCCGGCAACTCCAGCTCCCATTCGGAGCACTTCCACCTCCGAATCTACTGCGGGCTACACGAGCGGCTCCTTGGATGCCGCAACTACGGGAGCATGCATGCGTGGGTGGACGACTTCACCGACGAGGTTATGGCGCGAACGGCCCAGCTCGTGGCGTCGTTCTCGAACAAGGATGACCGAGAGGTCGGGAAGGCCATCGAGCTCATCGGCGCCATCGAGGGACACACTGCTGGGCCGGCGCTCGTGTCGTTCATCGGGTCAGAGCGCGCTTTGAGCCTGCGCTTCTCGGCGCTCGAGACGCTTGTGAAGCTCGATGGGCTTTCGGCTCTAATTCCATCCCTTAACACTGTCTTGCGCAACCGGGCTATGGGAGAGCTCCGGCTGCGCCTCGTGGACTCCCTTTCCACCATCGCTGATTCGGGTAGCGCCGCGACCTTCCTCGAGCTCATTGCACGGCGCGGCGAGCCTCCCGCCATTAGGGCACGATTAGCTCGAGGACTTGGCAGGATGCGACATGCGGCGGCGGTCCCCGCGCTGTCGGCGGCGCTCACGGAGCGGCGGGAGGTATCGCAGTCGGCCCAAGAAGCGCTCCTTCGGATCACGGGACTGAGCTTCGGTGCTGGCAAACGTGCCGTGATGAAGTGGCAGCGGTGGTGGTCGGACAAAAAGGACGCGTCGCGTTCGGATTGGATGCTCGAGGCCTTCGCCGAGCGCGGCGTCAAGTTCGACGCGAAGCGTCCGAAGCGGTCGCTCTCCAAGCTGGTCGCGCTGATGCGGCAAGGAGGAACCCTGGCCGAGTGCGCTCGGGAGGTCATTTTCCACTTATCGGGATTCGCGCTGAAGAGGGAGCACTACACCGACCGGCAGATGTACCGCTTCTACCGGTCGTGGCTGCTCGCCGGCGCCCGTTGACGGTGCACTGGCTCTCCGACAGGAACCTCGGCCAACCTTCCCGGCGAACGCCAGACAGAGATCGGCCAACCCGAGTAAAGCCCGTCACACCCCGATCTTTGGCTAAGTGGGTTACTGGTCAAACTCCATGCGTTGTCTCCGGCCTTCTTTTGGCCGAGGCTCCTGTCCGAGCGCGGTCCCGATGCGATCGGCGAGGGCGGCGTGTCCAGCGGCGTTCGGATGACCGTCGCCCGCAATGACGTGATGAGGCGTCACCAAGACATCGCGCGCGTCCAAGACCTCTGCGCCTGATCTGACGGCGAATTGGACCAGGGCGGCAGGCGCGGGCCAGGTGAAGACCACGAGCCACCGAGTGCCGGTTCGGGTCATCCGCTCGGCTAGGCGCTTCAGCGGCACCAGGTATCCTCGGAGGGTGTCGTCTGCCCCGGGCGTCACCGACGTGGCCGCAGTCGGCGTTTCGGCCGCGGCGCTACGCGTTAGGCGTACGAGCACCCACCGTACGAGCGCACTTTGGTCGGCCACGCGACTCCACGTGGATCGCGTAGGGGTTAGAGGTGGTTCAGCATCGTTTTGGTTGACTACCAAAACGACGACGTCTGGGCGGAAGCGGCTGGCCATGAGCTCGAAGCGGCGCACCGTCTGCGCAAGGTTGAAGCCGGGAACGCCAAAGTTCACGGCGTCCCAACCCGGCCCGACGCGCTGCGGCAAGTGGGCACAAAATGTCTCGAGAGCTTCCACACCCCAGCCAAAGACGACGGAGTCCCCGAGGCAGGCGATTCGGCGGGTGTCAGCAGACGCCGGAAGGCTGACCGCGGGCTCGCGGTGGCCTTCGGGGGTCGTTCGGATGCGCGTCGGCGCGAGCTTCATGGTCACGCCTTCGAACTCGAAGTCGGCGTTTGCCTTGAGAGTGATGCCGAGCTCAGCGTCGGGATGGACGTCGTAGAGAAGGTGGAAGGACGCGGCGGGGACCTGGGTTCGAGCGACTAGCTCCGCCAGCCCCACGGTGAGGAGCGTGGTCAGCAGCGTGAGGAGCACCTTCTCGAGCCAAGCCCTTCGGCGAGCGCGGGGGCCGACCGCCGGACGCTCCGCGTTTGTCCTGCGGCCTGCCACTCCGTCAGCGGCACCCGGACGCGACTCGCACCGCTTCGATCTCGTCCAGAAGCTCCGGTGTCTTGACGAGCTTCTCCAGCGCGTCGTCGTCGAGCCCGAGGTTCGGGTTATCAGCGGTTGCGTCGAGATACAGCCAAGCGCGGCCCCACACGGTCAAGATGGCGTCGCGCCAGCAGGCATTGCCGAGCAGGAAGGCGTGCACCTCGGGGTGCTCGGTGCGAGCCAAGCGGAGATAGCGCTCTATGTACCAGAGGAAGGTCAAGATCCCGTCTCTCTCGCTGACCATGCCTTGGTACTGGTCGGAGAAGGCATAGCCTGTGGCCAGCGAGTTCACGTATTGGACGGCCTCTTCGATGACGGTATCGAAGCCCTGGTCCCCGCCTTCGAACTGAGCGTTGTCTGGGTCGCCGTCCAGATAGACGGCGGCATAGAAGTCGCAGCCGGACCCACCGCCATTGCAGGGCGGGCGATCGTCTGCATAGGGATCCGAGGTGATGAGGCTGCGCGCAAAGCTGGCGTCTTTGCCTGCGTAGGAGGCGCCAGGACATTCGAGTCGCAAGTCGTCTCGGATGATGTACGTCGCGCCTGAAAATGAGGACTGGTCGATGTCGAACATGTGACCGCACTCGTGAACGATGGTTGAGAGCTGGGTGATGACGTCCTTCCCCGTCGTCTTGTTGCCGAGGAACTGCTCGATGCAATCGATGCCTTTGTACTGCAATCCCCCTTCGACGAGGTACTTGCCCACAGGGTATCGCCGCTCGAGCACCTTCATGATGAAGTCGGATGGCGCCGCGGAAGAGTAGTCCGCGAGGAGGTCGGTCAGCGGAGCGTCCTTCATCGGGAGGGTCTCGGTGTAGGCCTCGTCCAGACACGTGCCAGTTCCGTCTGCACCGTCCGAGCTGCCATCGGTGCTGCCATCGGTGCTGCCATCGGTGCTGCCATCGGTGTTGCCATCGGTGCTGCCATCGGTGCTGCTGTCGGTGCTGCTGTCGGATGCGTCACTTCCATCTGCGTCAGCTCCGTCGGATGCGTCCGCACCGGTCGAGGCGTCGCCAGCGCCAGCCGCGTCTTTCTTGCCGCTGCGGCCGCTGCTTTGGCAGGCTGAGATGATGCAAAGGATGATGATTGAAGTCGCGGATTGTCGCACGAAGCCTCCAGAGGTTCTGCCTGATCCGGACTCACGAGCGGTCCGACCGACGGCGCCGAACCATACCAGTTCGCGCGAATGGAGGAGAGGGAAGAGGAGACTGGAAGCGGGAAGAGGGTACCTCGGTCCGCCGCGCGAGTGATGGGGAGTCGCGCCGGGGTCGGCGTCTTGAGCTACACCAGGGGCAGTGCAGCTGAACGCAGCGGACCGAGGAACCAGATACCGGGGTAACCGGCGGGGAACGAACACGGGGCAGCACTAGGGTATCGGGGACGTCAGGGCAGTCTCGGGAGTCAGGTCTAAAGGTCAGAAGCTCGGGGTTTGGAGCCTCGGGGGCATCGGGGAGCTCAGGGCTGTTTCGGTCCAAGTGGGAGTTCAGCTCTCCCCGGGGCGCGCCATGCATCGGGCTGGCACCACCCGTGGAGTCTCAGGTCCTCGCGGCGCGGTCACTCAGTGGCGCAGTGGGTCGCCATGCAGAAGTCGAAGGCGACGCCGATGGTGCTCCGGCAGACGCCCGCCTGGCCTGGGTTCTGGTCTACACACGCGAGGTAGCTGCTCAGGTCATAGGCCTGGCAGGCGCTCTCGCAGGTGACGGGCGAGTGGGCCTCGGGCGCCGTCTCTGCCGCGACTTGTTCGTGGACCTTGACGCGGGTGCGGTAGACGGCGAGGCGCGGCATCAAACGGCGCGCCACCTGGCCGTCGCGGCACTCGGCATCGTAGCAGCTGGCGTACACCGAGCGGACGTCGGCGAGGCAATCGCGGCCGTCGTCGAGGCACTCACGGTCGACGACCATGGCTTCCTGGTCGCAACGCTCAGAGCACTGGCTAGCCGTCGCTTGCGAGGGGTCTTCGTAGCAACCGAGGTCGACACAGGCAGCGACTTGGTCGTGGGCGACCGCGGAGCAGTTCACGCCGTCGTCAGCGATGCAGGCCGAGAAGGCGGCGTCCCAGTCGCCAAGGCAGTTGACGGCGCAGGCCACGTCGCCACCGATGATGGGCGAAGGACCCGAGCCGATGTCGAACTGGTAGGCCGGCGGCGGGGCGTGTTCTGCGAACGCGTACTCCGCGACCGCAGTTTCCGCTTCAGGCTGAGCCAGTGCGGAACGCTTCACGAGGTCACCCGTCTCAACACAACCCATCGCGAGAACCGAGACCGAAACCGAAAGCGAGAACTTCTTCATGACGTACCCCCTGTCTGGCGCCCTGTGGCGCATCGTGTCTTCCAGTAGAGCAGGGGGCGTGCCAACGAGGGTTCCTGTGCGAGAGTGCCCTTCAGAGCGGGATCCTAGCGTTACGGAGTTGATTTCGAGCCCGGGTCAATCTATACCCGGTGGGTGAACGCGTCTTGGCCGTTTCGCCGCGGCCAGGACGCAGATCTTCTTTTAGTTCGCATGTAAGTACGTGGACTTAGGGGGATGGAGATGGCTCGCGTCGGCCATTACCCACCCTGCTAGTGTCACATTAGGGGAGAGAGGAGGTGGGCGAGCAGACGGGCTAGGCGTGTGCCGTAACCGACGTTTCTGACTTCGGCTTCCGTCAGCGGCTTGGTCTGACCGATATCGGCCAGGAAGTTCTCAGCCAAGATCCCGGTGAGCTCCGACCCGAACGCAAAGGCGTTGAGCTCGAAGTTCAGTTGGAAGGAGCGCGTATCGAGGTTGGCGGACCCGATGGTCCCGAGCCAGTCATCGACGAGTAACGTCTTGGCATGAACGAAGCCGTCACCGTAGCGATAGATCTTGACCCCCGCGTCGAGGAGCGTTGGAAAGAGTGCTTCGGACGCCAAGGCGACGAGGCGGCTGTCGTTCTTCACAGGCACGAGCACGCGGACATCGACGCCGCGTAAGGCCGCGGTGACGAGTGCTTCCTCCACCACGGGGTCCGGGAGGAAGTAGGGGTTGGTAAGCCAGATTCGTGTCCGAGCGAGGGCGATGGCCTGCACATGAAGCCGGTAGATCGGCCACCAGCGACGATCCGGGCCTGAGTCCACGATGAGGACCACATCATTGCCCTTGTTCGACTCCATCCTCGGGAAGTACTTGTCGACTTCGAAGCGGGCCTCGTCGCTTGCCCAGCACCAGTCTTCGAGGAACGCGCGTTGCAGACCGTAGACCGCCGGTCCCTCGATCCGCATGTGGGTGTCCCGCCACATGCCGACAGCCTCGTCCTTGCCGAGATATTCGTCGCCGATATTGATGCCGCCCGTGTAGCCCACCACACCGTCCGCGATGAGGAGCTTTCGATGGTTTCGGAAGTCGACGCGGCCGCCTTTGAAGAGCCTACGGAACCGAGACAAAGGCGAGAAGACGGCCGAATTCCCACCTGCATCGATGAGTGGCGAGAAGAAGTCGCTCGGGAGCCCCGACGAGCCGAAAGCATCAACCAGTACGCGGACTTCGACTCCAGCGCGGGCCCTCGCCACGAGACGGTCGCGGAAGTCGCGCCCGGTCTCGTCGTCGTTCCAGATGTAGAATTCGACATGGAGGTGCTTCTCCGCTGAGTCGATGCTCTCTCGCATCGCTGCGTAGGCGTCCGCGGCGTTCAAGAGCACTTTGACGTCGTTGCCCTTGCTCGCCGGGATCGCGTCCATTCGAACCGCTAGGCGAACCGTCGGCTCAGTGCGCTCATCGAAGCCGCTCTCGCTTAGCCCTTCCTCCCGATATCGGTGCTTGGCCAACGCCGCGCCGCTCCTGTCGCGCAGTTTTCGACGGCGGCTGGCTTGGCGCCGCATGCGGGTGCGACCAAAGACGAAATACAGGAAGATCCCGATGATCGGCAGGGAGATGACGGTGAGCAGCCAAGCGAGCGTCGCGGAGGGCTGCCGACGCTCAATCAGGACGTAGCCGAAGATGACCACCAGCTCGACGACGAGAAGCAGCGTCCAGGGATTCTCGGCAAGCCAGGTCCAGGTCCCCATAGGGGGTGTGCTCCTCGTCAATGGAGCCCGCGTGGCTCAGCCGATCAGGTCGCCTGAGACCTGCCGGAAAAGGCCGGTCTCAGCCCACCTTGAAGTGGTCGAGAGTGATCCGAGCGGCGTCGTTCGTGCCTAGACCCATCTTGGCCGCCGTGGCGATGTACTTTGGGAGGCGCGGCTTGTCGCGGAACAGATCTTCCTCGACCGGCTTCATCCCCTTGGCCTTTCGGACTTTGTTCACCAGGGTAAGGATCGTCGCGTCCACGGCGACGGGATCTTCAGCGACCCAAATCTGGTTCAGGAGCTGCCGGTGCCGCGCTTTGTCTTGAGGGCCGCCGTGATAGAGCAGCCGCACGCCGTCGACCAAAATGAGCTTCACCTTGTCGCGGATCATCGGCTGGCTGTAGAGCCACGGGATCGCCGGGTCGCAGTTGCCGCGATGGAACTTCGGAACCACGGTGTAGTGACCCGGGTTGGCCTTGTTGGCCTCGCGCTCCGTGGTGGGCTTCACGACGCCCATCGCCATGTTCTTCATGGCGCCGGTCACGCCGGTGAGGTCGTGGTCTTTGGGTACACAGACGTTGAGCACGGCGTCCGCCCAGACGATGAGCTTCTCCCAGTGGAACTCGACTCTGTAGTCACCGTCCCGGTACTCCTGGAGCTTCGGGTCACGTCCTAGGTGATTGGTCACCCAGATCGAGCCCGGCGAACGGCGCACGCGAAAGCGTCCCGTCTGCATTCGCGAGATGTACTGGTCGAAGACTCGGATGTCGTCTTTCGGGATGCCGCTCTCGTGAAGCAAGTCGCCGAGGTGCGCCGCCGTCTCTGGGTTCACCGATGAGTATGGGCTACCGAGGGTGTTGACCTTGATCGCGACCTTCTGACCTTTCTTGAAGTACTTCCGTACGGCCTCGACGGCGCTCTTCGTGCCGGCGTAGCGGCACAAGGCGGCGTCGATGAGGGTCTTCAACACGTCGGCGTCGATGGTCGTGGGTCCCGTCGTGACTCCGCTGTGCTCGGCCTGGACGATACGTGACTTGCTCGTCGGGCCCGCTGCAAACGCAGGAGCCGCCAACGTCGCTCCGATGACGGCAGCGCTCCCAGCGAGGAACTCGCGTCTAGACGCCCCACCGGGAAGTGCCGCGGTCTCGCCGATCCCGGCGTTGATAACGCTGGAGTCGACGTCTTGTCGCTGGTGCTGAGCACGCCCACCGCCAGTCAGTTCATCATTGAGCATGGGTCACTCCGAGAGCCAAGCGCGGTAGGCGTCGAGCGAGTAAGGGCGTCCGAGAAAGTCTTGGACGAGATCGACAGAGTCCTTGAGACCCCCCGGCGCTAGGATCGTGTCAGCGTAGGCCTGCGCAGTCGCGCGATCCATGATGCCGGCCTTGGCGAAGCGACCGAAGAGGTCCTTGGCGATCATCAGGGACCACTGGTAGGTGTAGTACGCCGACGAGTAGCCGATGAGGTGTCCGAAATTGCAATAGATCCGGTCACCTGGGACGCGAGCATACGGCGAGAACTTCGCGAAGATCTCGTCGGAGAACGCTTCGAGGTCGACCTTGGCCGGATCACGCTCATGGAGGAAGTAGCTGTAAGCAGCGAAGAAGAGCTGACGCATCGTCTCGGCACCTTTGCCGAATTCGTCCGAGCGCCCCATCTTCTCCACGAGGCTCGCCGGGATGACCTCTCCGGTCTTCACGTGCTTTGCAAAACGGGCCAGCACCTCATGGGACCAGGCCCACTCTTCCAGGATCTGCGACGGCGCTTCGACGAAGTCCCACTCGACCGCGATGCCGCCGAGGTTCACGAACGACGCACGGCTCGCGAGGAGCTGGTGGAGAAGGTGGCCGAACTCGTGGAAGAAGGTCTCGACGTCCTGGTGCTCCATCAGGGCGTCGCCCGTCGTCGGGTTCGGGAAGTTGCATACGAGAGAGGCGATCGGCAGGCGCCCCGTCGCGAGGCCGGTCTGTATTGGAAACATGGCCGCGTGTTTGTACTTGTCTTCGCGCGGGTGCATGTCCAGGTAGAACACGCCGAGCAGCTCGCCCTCCTTGTCGCCCTGCTGACCCGAGGCCGGCTTGCGGAGGCGATAGGCCTCGACGTCGGCGTGCCAAGTCGGGATGTCGGTGGCCCGTTCGAACGAGAGGCCAAAGAGCTCCGCGTAGGTATCGAGCACGCCGTTCTTCACCGAAGCGTAGGGGAAGTACTGGCGCGTCTCCTGCGAGTCGTAGCCGTATTTCTCTTCGCGGACCACGTTCAGATAGTAGAAGCGATCCCAAACCGCGAAGCCGTCGGTCTTTGGGTCGTCCTTCTGCTTACGGGCGAGGAGCTCCGCTGTGTCGGCGGCCGAGCGGGGTCGTACGATGCCCTCGAGCTCCACTAGGAACTTCTCGATGACGTCTGTCGTCTTCACCATCTTGTCTTCAGCGTTGTAGGTCGCCCAGCTCGCATATCCGAGCAAAGTCGCGTACTCGCGCCGCAGCTTCAGCACTTCGGCCATGATGGCTTCGTTCTGAGGGTAGCCGCGAGCAGCGAAAGCGATCGCGAGCTGCTTTCTGAGATCGCCATCTTTGCAGTACGTGAGGAGAGGGATGTAGTCCGGATAGTCGGTGGAGATGCGGAGCTTCTCGCCCGCTTTCGGTCGGCGCGGCGCGATCCAGTCTTCCGGCATGCCCGCTAGGCGAGCCTCAGAGTCGATCTCCACGAAGCGAACGTCAGCTGACGCGTTCTTCTGGTACTCCTGCCCAAGGAGCACCATACGCTCGAAGATGTCCTTCAGCCGGTTACGCTCGGTCTCGTCTTGATCGACGCCGGACCGCTTGAACTCCCGGAGAATGAGGCGGTGGGCGCGCCGAGCCTCATCGGTTGCGGCGGCGTGGTCTTGTTTTGCCAGTGACTCGAAGATCGGGCGACTCATCACGACGTCATTGCCGAACTTCGCAAGACGCTGCTTACAGCCATCGGCGGCTGCACGCACGTCAGCGTCCGGACTTACCTGGAAGAGCAAAGCGGCCCAGCCGTTCGGCATGTCGAGCATGCGCATCAGCTCGTTGTAGTCCATCAGCGCTGACGTGGTCGCGTTGCCTGTCTCCAGAGCAGCTCGGAGCGTGCCTGCGTGAGCGAGCGCTGCATCGCACCACTCTGTGAACTGTGCCGCCGTGAACGTGGCAGGGATGAGGCTGTCGCCTGGAGTCTCGACTCCAGCTTCTCTCGTGGTTCCGTCGGTCGTGCGGTCACTCATTGCTGGCTTCTCCTCGGGCGCATTGACGACGGGGTCACTCTTGCCGTTGTTGGAGGCCGACGTGGCACACGCGGCGAGAGCGAAGAACAAAGGGATGGCGCGCATGGGGCGCGGGTCTAGCAGTATGACGGGCGGGTTTCAAGTCGCGTGAACTCTCGCGCCCGACGCCGACGATTCGGGGCAGGACGAGCAGCGTGACAGGCCCTACGCGTCGAGCTAGTCTCCGACGGGTGGTGATGGACCCTCGCTGGCGTAACAAGGACACCTTTCAGGGCCTGGCGCCTGTCGGCCGAAGTGACCTTCGTAACGAGCTCGTTCTCACCATTGTCTGTCACCCCGACGTGGGGCGTGTCGGCGAGATCGCTCGGGTCGAAGGAACCCAAGGCATGGAGATCTCTCGACTGTCGCCTGAGTTCCGTGCGCCGCGGGCACCGTCTGCCGCCCGGCCCGAGCCGCTCGCCGACCCTCGCCTCAGCCGCAAGCCGCTCCGCCTTTGGGTCGATGGCGAGCGCGTACGCCTCGACCCAACGGGTACCGCCACGACCGTCGAGCTCGACGGGCGAGTCATCACGGCGATAGAGACGATCTCGCAGGACGCTGTAGAGCGGGGCGCCTTGATCTCGCTCGGTCGAAGTGTGGCCCTGCTGCTTCATCGCATCCCGGCGAGTCAGGTGCCTGGTTCCACATTCGGCGAGTCGGGTCGCCCCGCAGAGCATGGTCTCGTCGGAGCGAGCCCCGCGATCGAACGCGTTCGGACCGAGCTCGAACGCGTCGCGGCGCTCGATGTGCCGGTCTTGCTACGCGGCGAGTCGGGTTCCGGCAAGGAACTGGTCGCGCGGGCGCTACACGACGCCAGCCCGCGCGCCCGCCGGCCTTTCATTGCGATGAACATGGCCGCGATCTCAGCGTCGACCGCGGCGTCCGAGCTCTTCGGCCACGTGCGTGGCGCATTCACAGGGGCGACCCGGGACCACGACGGCTTCTTCGCACGGGCCGACGGCGGAACTCTCTTCCTTGACGAGATTGGGGAGACGCCCGCCGAGCTCCAGCCGATGCTCCTGCGTGTCCTCGAGACCGGCGAAGTGAGCGCCGTCGGGGCCACACGGACGCGTCGGGTCGACGTACGCGTCATCGCAGCCACGGACGCCGACCTCGAAGCCATGATCGGCCGCGACGTGCCCGGTGGCGGCTCGAAGCAATTTCGGGCGCCGCTGTTTCATCGGCTCGCGGGCTACACCATCACCATCCCCCCACTTCGCGACCGGCCAGATGACATCGCTCGCCTCTTCGTCGACTTTCTCCGAAAGGAGCTCATCGCGAACGGGGCCGAGGCCCGCCTCGAGCCTCCGGATGACGGCGAGCCCCCCTTCGTCCCGCCGGCACTGATCGACGAGCTTCTGCGTCATCGTTTCCCCGGCAACGTGAGAGAGCTGCGCAACTTGGCGCGACAGCTGGCGATCTCGTCTCATGACGCCTCCGTCCTCCCCGTGCCCAACCTGACGCGCTCTGAGGCGCCTTCGTCCGCTTCCACGCCGTCACGACGCGTCGATGTGGGCGCCGCGAATCAGGCCGAGGCGCCCCGCCGGGCGAGCAAGGAGCCTCTAGACGACGACGCTCTTTTCGCGGCGCTCGAGGACAATGATTGGAAGCCGGGGCCGACGGCCGAGGCCCTCGGTATCAGCCGAACGACGCTCTACGCGTTCATCGACCGATCGCCCCGCGTGCGGAAGGCGCGCGACGTGACCGATAGCGAGCTCGAGGCCGCCCTCGCCGTGGTGGCGGGCGATCTCGACCGAGCCGCCGCGTTGCTGAAAGTAAGCAAGCGGGGACTACAGCTTCGTATCAAGAGTTGACTCCACGCCCCACAAGGGAGACCACCTGTGTCCATCACCAACCCGCGCGACTTCCTCCGCCCGCTCGCCGTCGGCGCCCCGGAGCCTCTGCGCCAGATCCCATTCCGTCCTTCCCGCATGATCCACTTCTTCGATCCATCCAACCCGAAGATGGCCGCCAAAGTGCCGGAGCTCGCGGAGAGCTGCGACGTCCTGCTCGGCAACCTCGAAGACGCCATCGCGTCGGACAAGAAGGAAGACGCGCGGGCGGGCTTCATCCGAATCGCCAGAGATACTGCCTTCGGGGACTGTCAGCTCTGGACCCGCGTGAACTCGCTCGATAGCCCGTGGGTCCTCGACGATCTGATTCAGATCGTCACCGAGGTAGGCCACAAGGTCGACGTCATCATGGTCCCGAAAGTCGAGGGGCCCGCTGACGTCCACTACGTCGACCGCCTGCTCGCGCAGCTCGAAGCACGCGCTCGCCTCACCCGGCCCATCCTCGTCCACGCCATCCTCGAGACCGCGCTCGGCGTCGCCAACGTCGAGGCGATCGCGACCGCAAGCCCACGCATGCAGGGCATCTCGCTAGGACCGGCCGACCTTGCTGCGTCCCGTCGAATGAAGACGACGCGTGTCGGTGGAGGTCACCCCGCCTACATCGTGCGCTCCGATCCGGATCCACGGGCTCCAGACGCGCCACGGATGACCGCGCAGCAGGACCTCTGGCACTACACGATGGCTCGAATGGTCGACGCCTGCGCAGCCGCCGGAATATTGCCTTATTACGGGCCCTTCGGTGACATCAAGGACATCATCGCCTGCGAAGACCAGTTCCGAAACGCCTTCTTGCTCGGTTGCGTTGGCGCCTGGTCGCTCCATCCGGTGCAGGTCGGGATCGCCCGCCGCGTCTTCAGCCCGCCCGCCGACGAGGTGCACTGGGCCCGTCGAGTCATCGACGCTATGGGCGACGGCACTGGCGCTGTGATGCTCGACGGGAAGATGCAGGATGACGCGACCGTGAAGCAGTGCCGCGTCATGATCGACCTGGCTCGTAGCCTGTCTGAACGCGATCCGGCGCTCCGCGAGAGCTACGGATTTTGATGCCGCAAGGCGTCGTCAGTCGAAACGAAGCGTGACCCACTCGCCGCGATCCGCCGGACCGCGGCAGCAGTGGAAGAGACGTGCATCCGGCTCGGCGATGACGACGGCGTTGGTGGCAGTCCCCTGGCCGTCCTCGGGATAGCGGTTCACGCTGTTCGTCCCATCCGAACGGTCTGAGAAGGCCGCCCTCAGGGTGGAGACCGACTGGTCCGTGCCGCTCAGGAGTCCGGTCAAGCGAGTTAGGCGCTGCACGCTCGATGCGGTCGGTGCCTGCCACTCACTCTCTACGATCCCGGCAGCTAGGCAGTGGTTCGTGCGGATGACCGCGCCCGCGCTAGCCTCGCGAGCGACCACCCGATCCGGGCTCGTCTCGAGCTCCACCGCCCGGCTTCCATCCGCCGCCCAGAAGGTGTGTGCCCCGGAACGCGGTGCGCTAGTGACCACGGCCATAGCTTCAGCCACGTTCGTGCAACGCAGCATTTTGTGGAGCACGTTGAGGTAGCCGACGCCCGGCTTCGACCCCCACGTCTTGATGTTCGTCGTCCCGACGGTGAGGCCGTGTTCGTTCATGCCAACGAGGGTCGGGCAGCCGGCAACCGTCACGGCCCATGAAGATGGACCGCCCGTCGGCCGACGGCGCACGCCTACCACGTAGTCGAGGTCTTCCGGGTTCAAGTCCCAGGTCTGACCCGCGAGCTGCCGACGTGCAATCGTCGCCGAAGACGGGATGAGGGCCGAGCTGCACCCCTCCGCATCGGCCGAAGGTCCCCCGACGCTGCGGGTCGGGCCAGCACCCGCCAAGATCACGGCGTCCCGCATGTCCGTCATGTTGCCGGCGGTGAACAGCTCAACCGGGTCGACGCCCGCTGCTCGCGCCGTCGCTTCGTGTTCTTCGAACCCCGCCGCATCGAACTCGCGAAAGATCGGATAGCTCTCCCGACCGACCGCGAGGAGCCCTTCGAGGTCGCCGGTCCCCGCATCGGCCGTGTACTGCGCCACGGCGGCGAAGCGCATGGGGACGAAGCGCGCGATGACGTCTCGTAGGGCCGTCCCGTAGGCGTGACCGAGCTCTCGAGGCGAGCCATGGACGTCGAACAGAGGAAGAATCAATGAAGAGGAGGTCGCGAGCATCAGGTGACAATACCACACGGCTCCACGGTGGCGATTGTTCTGTGACTCGCCAGAAGACGGGTTGGGACTAGCCCGCGCACTCTACCGCGCCGCCGCAACCCTCGTCCTCGCAGTCCGTGAAGCCGTCGCCATCGTCGTCAAGACCGCCCGTGCATGTGGTCTCGATGCAGCCGACGGCGCCCTTGCACGTCGGGTCGGCGCATCCCACGCGACCGTCGGCGTTCGTATCGATGGCTCCGGCGCAGTCTTCCTGAGTCAGCACCGCGATGTCATCGACGAACCAGCCCGGACCCGCCGCTCCCGTCGAGCCCAAGGGCAGCAAGACCTCGAAGTAGGCCCCGACGACCAGATTCGGCGGGACTGACACCGTTCGGCGGATCCAGAGGCCCTGGTCCGTCGGGAGTGTTGGCGAGTACAGATCTCCCGCTGGGCTCTCCTTCGACGGGTTCAACCTGCTCTCCCTCGAAGGGCTTCGGGTCATGCGTCGCGAGCCGGCCAACCTCTTCATCACGGCGCAAACCGATGTCTTGCTCGACCCGCGCTACGCGAGTGCTCAGTACGTCGCCAAGCCCCCGTCGACGCTGCGGTACCTGGCCTATACGTCAGGCCAGTTCATCGCGTGGGTCGGCACCGACTATGACGGTGCCGGGCTGCGAACCGAGCTCATCACCCTCAACGCCATCAATCAGACGCAGAGCCCGGAGATCGGCCGCCTCAGCCTTTACATTGGGGCGTCTCACATCGTCGGCATTGAAGCGACCGGCACGACGTTGTGGCTCGCCGGGGCGGGGTCAGGTAACCCTGCGCTCGATGGGGGGACAGCCCACCGAAGATCGTCGAGGTGAGCCTTGACTAGCCGCGACCCACTCTCGGCCATGCGCCGCCGTAGCTCGTTAGGGAGATTTCCCATGCGATCGGCCTTCCTCTCTCTCGCTTTCGGTCTCATCGAGGTCGGTCCGGGCTATACCGCCATCTTTCCCGATCGCGACGCCACCGAGTCAGCCACCACACCGGGCACCGATGGCACCATCGATCCAGGGCCCGCCGGGACGGCCGGCTTTGGCCAGTCCTGCACGACCGTGGCGGTCTACGGATTCGACAACTGCGTCGAGCCTGAGAGCTGCTCCCAAATCAGCTTGACCAGCGCGACCATGTGTACTCACGAGTGCAACAAGGACACGGACTGCGCCGCCGCCGGCCGTTGCACGGAGACCCCTGACGGACGCCTTTGCGTGCCGCGTTGTGCCTCGGACTCCGAGTGCGCTATTCTCTCGACCGACTTCTGGTGTATCCCTGTTAGTGAGGGCGTTGGCGTGTGCTGGACGAACGACGCCACCTCTGGCGAAATAAAGGCCGTCGCCTCGCCCTCGATCGACCGGCTCGAGTTCAACCGCTGCGATAGAAACGGAAGTTGCGTCCCGGGCTTGCCCGCGCCCGGTGCGACCGTGCAGATGTCCATCACCGTAAAGAACGCAGGGATTCGGCAGTTGAGCCAGATGAACGTCACGGTCATCCCGGGAAGCGGCAACATCACCGACTTTACGGGGGCGACGGGCAGCATTCAGCTCCTCGATGAGAAAACGAGCGGCATCCTCGCTGCTAATCCTCGCTTCACCATTCGACCCGAGGTCGCTCCGGGAACCGTCATCAGCTTCACTCTACGCCTCGTAACGGCGACTGAGAGCTGGGGATCGAAGTTCAACGTCACGGCGTTCGGCTCGGCTGCATCCCTTTACGTGAACGCACCGACCTTCATGGTCGCTGGCGCACCCGTGGCCAGCGTGCCACCGGGTCAAGAGGTCGCAGTACGCCTCGATGCAGTGAACGTCGGCTTCGGAGATGCGCTCGACGTCGTCGCGACCGTGAACTCACCTATCGAGAGCCCCATCACGCTGGTCAACGCCACGCCGGTCACCATCCTAGAGGCCGCGAAGGTCGGCGGGGTGCCGTTCCCCAACCTGGTCTATCAGGGTAACCTCATCGTCGGCGCCGCTGCGACCGGTACCGTGCCGCTCACCGTGAAGCTCACGGACGCGACCGGGGCCACCTGGAACCAAGTCATCGACGTTCCGGTGACGCCACCCTGACCGAGGCAACCCCGAGATTGGACGGCGCACCTACCGCGGCTCGCCGTGCGCAGTGGGCCTTTGGTGTGGCTTACCTGCTCCTCGTAGGGCTAGCCGTAGCTCAGGCCCTAGTTCCACTTGCGCGCGAACTTCAGTTCAACGCCGACGCGGAGCGTGATCTCTTCGAGGTCTTCGCCTTCACTGAGCTTGGTCGGGCGCCGGAACGCGGGCTGCTGAACAATCTGCCTGGATGGGACCTCGGGCCCGCGTACTTCTACTTCTTGGCACCTTTCATCGCGGTAGATCCGTCGCCGTCGTCGGTTCACGTGGCCAACGTCGCGCTCTTAGCGGTAGGTCTCCTCGTCTTCGGCGCCGGATTTCGAAAGCTCGCTGGAACTCCCGCTACCCTTCTCGTGGCCCTCCTTTGGACTCAATCCTCCTTTCACGCCACCCTCCTCTCGGTCGCCTATCACGTCGGCGCTGCCTCAGGTCTCGGGTTGGCCACGGTCGGAGCGCTCGCGGCCGTGACCGCGGGTGGCGGCCGCGGATGGATGATCGGACTGGCGGTGGCGTCTGCAGCGTTTGCTCAAGTACATCCGCTCGCGTTTGCGGCGGCGCCGGCCGTCCTGTTGGCCGCGTGGCAGGCTCGGTCGCAGCTCTCGCTGCGGGCTTGGAGCGCCGTCGCCGCGGTCTTGCTGGTCGCGCTCGCACCGCTGCTCTGGTCGCTCCTTCCGACGCTCATTCGGGGTTCAGGCGAAGCTGGACACGGCGGACAGCTCTCGTTCGCCCCCCTAGAGCTCTTCGCCGGACTCGTCGATTCCGCTCGCGCCTACGTGTTTATTGGGAAGGAGTCTGCCGTCGCGATCACCATCGCGGCCGCGTCGTTCGGGGTCATCACGGCGCTCTCACGTGGCGAACGTGGGCCGTGGCGGAGCGCTGCGCTCGTCTTTGCGGTGAGTGGCGTCCCCGCTCTCATCGCGCTCGCGTTTCTGCTCGGTTTCGAGAGCTCGGGGCGCTACTTCCTCCTCGTCATGCCCTATCTCTACGGGCTCGCCGGGCTGGGCTTCGCGGCGCTGCCGTCGCGAGCGACGCTGGCATTGACTGCAGCGTTGCCATTAGTCGCGCTCGTAGACCCTCCTGAACACCGACTCTTCGGCTCGCCACCGACGTCGAGTGAGCTCACCTTGGCCGAGCAGCACGACGTTGTCAGGACGCTGGTGCGGGGCTTTGGCTATTCCTGGCCCACGATCGCTGGCCGACTACACGGCGCCGCGCTCGGCCCCAAGTCCGGTCTGCGTTATCTCGAACGTATCGAGCGGAGCGCAAGAGCCAACCTCGAACCCGTCACCACCGAACATTGGGCCATCTCGACGGACTCGCCCAAGACTGGTCGCGACGTGCTCGAGACCATTGTCAGGGAGCCGTCGGGGCGCCCGGTCTACTTGACTCGCTTTCGGCGTGCCTTCGACCCCGCACTCCTGGCGAGCTGGGGCCCAAGCGGCCAAAGACCGTGTCCGCATGTGTTGCCCTTCCTCTGGAACCAACAGCCGGCCGCACTCCTCCGTGAGCTCGGCTTCGCCTATGGTCACGGCCCCGATGTCCATCGCTGCTTCGAGCAGGGGCGCTGGCTCGCGGTACCCGTTTCAGCGTTAGCCCACGGGCTGACGGTGGACGTGGCCGACGATTTGACTTTTCGCGGACTCATCTCCGACGTGACCTTCGACCTAATCGACGACCAAGGCCAGCGCTCGGTGCTCAGCTACGAGTCCATACGGCTCGGCGATCGAGTACGTCATAGAGTCAGCGTGCCCGAGGGTCGAGCAGGTCGGCACCTTCTCTTTCGCCCAGGGAGCGCCCGCTTGGTCTTTCTGGACATTTACTGACCGTGGACGACGTGCAGGTCGCTTCAGAGCTCCGACCCGACGAGGAGCACCGCGCCGCGCGCCGGCTTCGGAGCTGGTTCGGCATCGTCCTGCTAGTAGCCCTCTCACCGACGCTCACGCTGTCGCCGTTCCCGTCGCAGGACGGCTCCTCTCACATCTACGCCGCCCGGGCTATCGACGGTGTCTTGGCCGGCGAGACACCCTTCGCCGCCATTTACGACGTAGATCTCTCGCCGAACACCAACTGGCTCGGCGGCATTTTCCTTTATGGTCTCAGTCGTTTCGTATCACCCGAGCTAGCAGAACGGCTCCTCATCGTCCTCTTCGTCACCATCTTCTCCTGCGGGTGGTGGAGGCTCGCCCGAGGGCCTAAAGGCATCGTACGCAGCCCGATCGTGCTCTTCGGCCCTTTCTTCGCGACGGGGATGACCCTTCACCTCGGCTTCTATTCGTACGGGGTCGGCTTCGCGTTGCTCCCGTGGGTTTGGTCACTGGCCACTGGGCCGGCGCGTTCGCTGGCGTTGGCCGGCAGCCTCGCGGCTGTCGCGTGGTTCGGTCATGTACTCCCGGCCGCCTTCGCCTGTCTCGGGCTGGTCGTCATTGGCAGCTTCGCACAGACCGATTCGACGCGCCGCCGTCGCATCATCGAGGTCGTGCTGTCGGCGCTACCCTCCGCCGTCCTCTCCATTTACTGGCTGCTCACCCGACCACCGGCCACCGTTCCGAGTACGCATCTCGACGCGATGACGCTCCTCGAAGCGGTCGTCACCCTGCGCCCGCTATCGGCATGGGTAGGGGCGACCGAACACGTCGCGATGGTTATGGCGGTAATCTTCGCTGCATTCGTCGTAGGTGGCCACCTTGTGGCGCGCCGTCCCCCACCGAGCCCACTGTTACCCCGCGCTCGCTTGTGGCCGTGGTGGGCGCTCTCGGGCGCGACCCTTGCGGCCTATCTGACCCTGCCCGAGGGAGGGCAGGGCTTTTGGTTCGTCTCGGAGCGGCTCGGGCTCTATCCCTGGCTGGCGCTCGTGCCGGTGGCTGCGAACCTGAACCCCCGCTTCGCCTTTCCGAATTCAGGGTTGGGCAAGGCGCTCACGGCGACGATCGTCACCACGTGCGTACTCTTCGGCCACCTCTGCTGGCTCGCCGCCAAGGGCATCGAAGAGGGGCAAGCGCGCTCCGTCGGCAAGATGCGGAGCTATATCGAGAAGGGTACGACCTCGATCTTACTCGACTTCTCGAGGCCCGAGACTAGCCGCTTTCGCCCTTACCTCCACCTCCTCGGGCGAGTCGCTGCGGAAAAAGGGGCAGTCGACGCCAGCTCTCACGAGCCCCATACGGACCACTTCCAGTTGCGGTTACGCCCGCATACTGGCTTCCCGTCGCCGGAGCGCCTCCTCGGCGACCCGGCGACGCTCACCCGCAATGACCTCCGGAACGTGTGTACGCTGGTCTCCATCGACGCGGAGGCGGAGTGGGTGTCTCGAATCGAGGCGGATGGGTGGCGCGAGCAGACGTGGGCCCGAGACGAATCGAGCCGCACCCGCATCCACCACCGTGACGACGCCTTCTGTTCGCGGCGAACCCGGGGCGAATGACCCGGTCGCTCACCAGTTAATGTTCGACCGAAAGTCCGTGTTCATGGTCTGGCCGACGTACAGATCGGCGCGGTCTGTGTGGACACGGCGGTAGATGGAGATGGTCCGCAGCACGCTCTTCACGTACTTCCGAGCCTGGCTATACGGCACCTCTTCGATGAACTCGTCCATCGCGGTGCCCGTGCGTCGCCGTGAGAGCCATTCGTGCACGCGGTGCGGTCCAGCGTTGTACGCGATGATTGCGAGCGGCTCCTGTCCACGGAACTTCTCGAGCAGCTCGCCGATGTACCAGCTCCCGTACGTGATCGACGTGTGAGCGTCGAGCAGGTCTGCTGGTGCGAAGTCGTGATCACCGATGCGCGACGCGATGAGGTTTCCCGTGACTGGCATGACCTGCAGGAGCCCGCGGGCCCCGGCGACCGAGACCGCGAACTCATTGAAGCCGCTCTCGACGCGCATGAGCCCCATCAGTAAGAATGGGGGAACGCCACGCCGTTCCGTCTCGGCTGCGAGCGTGCGGGGAAATGCGATCGGGTAGGCGCCACGGAACGCGGGGCGTGTAGAGCGAGAAGGCCGATCCCACTGCCGGCGCCCGAGATCTCTTAGCGCCGTTCGCTTGGTCCAATAGGGATCGCCGACCTCGACGAGAAGCGAGCGTACTACGCCGGCGACCTCCTTACCGAGACCCTTGACACGCGTCAGTCGTGCTTCGTCTTCCGCGCGACCTCTCGCATCGAGGCCGAGCCGGCGGCCGATGCGAGAGCCCCAAACGCCACGTCGTTCGGCTCGGAAGTCGACGTATAGACTGCCCGCCGTGTCAGCGAGTCGTTTGGGCGAACCGCGCGACACGCGTTGAAGCTCGCTGAGGGCGATGCGCAGCTCGATTCGCGCTGCGTCATCGAGTCCCATCCGGTATCGAGCGAGGGCACGTTCGAGCTCTGGGAGCGCGTGACCGTACTCGTCGATGGCGTCGCGCAGGCGTCGAGTCTTACGAGCGCGGGTGAGCGCCCCTTCCGGCTCCGTGCCGTCCGCTCCACGCCAAAGGACGCCGCCGAGGGTGGTCGCGCGTTCCGTCTCGGACGGGACGTCGTCTGGACGAGCGCCCGTGACTTCGGCGTAGCGGGCCACGTCGCCGAGGTCGAGGAGGCGGTTGGCGGCTTGAATGCCGTAGTAGCTGAGCGGCGCTGCCTCGGCGAGCTTGCCGAAGAGGCGTTTCGCCATGGCGATTCGACCGGCCTTGGTTTCAGCACGAGCCTGCCAGTAGCGCGCCATATCGGCGTCGACGCCACGGTCGGCGAGCCGGGCAAAGCTGCTGGCAGCAACGTCCGCGCTACCAGCTCGGTACTCCAGCCAGGCAAGGTGCCACTGGGTGTCCGCATCACGCCTGCGCCGGGCGACCTGTTTGAAGAGATTGAGCGCTTTGCCGTACTCGCCGTCGCGATAGTAGAGATCCGCCGCGATGCGTAGCCGCTCCCGCTGGCTCGAGACTCTCTTCTGGCTTCGCTTCACGGCTTCGTCGGTGCGCCCCAGCTTGCGAAGAAGCCGAATGCGCGAGTCCTCGAGGTCCTTGGCGCCATCGCTCTCCGCGTCCTCGAGAGCGGCAAGCGCGTCCGCATAACGATCGAGCGACTCGAGCACCTTCGAACGCTCGCGGTGCCACAGCGCCAGTTGCGCAGGCTTGGTCGGCGTAAGTCCATCAAGAACCACCAGCGCCTCGGGCCAGCGACGTGCTTCTCGAAGCGCTACGGCGTGCCGCAACTCGTCCTCGAACCCATACTGAGGGAGCGGGACCCCGAGAGCCCGAAGATGACCTAGCTTCAGACGAGCGGCGACCCCGGCGTCTCGGCTAGGTACTTCCCGCGTCAAAGCCGCAAGCGTCTCGGTAGCGCGGCGCTTCTCCCCCGACTTCAAACCACACTCGGCGAGCCGAAGGCGCACGTCGGCATCCGATGGCGACTCGGGGAAGGTTTCGAGCAGCTTCTGGTAGGTAGGCACGGCGAGGTCGCACTGGCCGGCTTCGAAGAGCGCATCGGCGTGTCGAAACTGCGCTTTTAGTGCGTTCGGGCTGCGCGGGAAGCTCATGGCTAGCTCGTAGGCCTTGACGGCGTCGAGCGGGCGGTCCAGGCCACGCAGAACTTCGGCGCGGACGTAGGCCACCAGGTCGGCCACGGGTCCGCTCCGGTCGCAACGCGAAAGGACGCGTCCAGCCTCTTCGTATTCGTTCAACTCGAAGTGCGTGAGGCCCAAAAGCGCACAGGCGAGGTCGACTTCGGCGTGATGCTCGTCTGTGGCACCCATGTTCTCCAAGATTTGGACGGCACCAAGCAGATCGCCGCGGTCACGCGCTGCCACGGCAGCGTCGAGGGGCGTAAGTGCAGCAGCGTTGGCCAACGCGCCGGGAGCATGTTCCCGGGGTCGCGAGTCGACCCGATCGGGAGCGCTGTCGGGCGGATGCCTCTCAGCGACCAGCGCAGGAGCCGATGGCGTCGCGCACGCACTGATCCCAGAGAGTGCAACCACTGCTCCAAGAACCGCATGAAGGCGCGTTGAGATCAAGTTCCTCATTGAGAGCTCACATGCTACGGGACATCCGGCGATTGGCAAGCTTGCGCCTCCAAGCAGTGCGTGGATTCCTACAACTGGTGAGCCCTCGCGCGGGTTGGATTGGCACGACCAGCTTGTATGTCCCCCCTCTACCCGCTAGCTTCCATCCGCTTGATATCGCCCACACATCAACCCGCGGCGAACCGATGGTGCGCCCCCCGAGATGGAGCGACCCCTGCACCCCCAAGAGGTTAGTTAATGCGGTCCCGAACTCTCATTTGCGTCGTCTCATCCCTGGCTTTCGTCCTTTCTGCTTGCTCGAGCTCACGAACGAAGTCCGACGCCCAGGGAAGTGATGGGGCTGACGGCGCCGAAAGCACGGACGGCGCCGACGGTGAGACCGACGTCGTGGGGTCGGATGGGGTAGATGAGTCAGACGGCGGGGCAAAGGACGTCCTTTCTCCCCTCGACGTCGGCGACTCCCAAGGATCCCCCGATGTGGTCGACGAGGAAGACGCCGCACTCCCACCGGGCAGCCCGTGCGGGACCTTCATCGATGGGGGGCTGCCAGTGGGTATGCCATGTTCGGCGCACGAAGAGTGCTCCACGGGGTACTGCTACGACGAAGAGCTCTGGAACGAAGACGGGAACATCGTGAACCGCTTCTGCACCGCGAAGTGCGCCGGCTGTACGGAGGTTGGCAACTGCAACGAGTGGCCGAAAGCGGATGGCGCCGGGGAGAACAAGTGCTACCCGCTCACAACGTCGTTCATCAACAAGCACTCGCTCACGCTCACGAGCCTATGTATGCCGACCTGCGGCTCGAGCAGCGACTGCGCTGACATTGCGCCCTACACGGTCTGCCGCCTCGCCCGCTTCGACGGAAACTGCAGCTATGGTGTCACGAAGATCTGCCAACCAGAAGACTTCTCAGGCAACGAGGCGTGTGAGTGATCTGTTGGAAAGGCAGGCTCGGCTCGCATCCGAGACGTATCCCTGATCGTAGTGGCTCAATCAGGCGACTGGAGCCGGGTATGCTCGCCAAGTGACACGATTGCGTCCAGCGCGCTTTGAGTCGTAGAGCGCCTTGTCCGCGGTCTGGAGCAACGTCGCTATCGTGGTCTCAATCGACGCGTGGTCGAGTGAGCGACCGGCCCATGCACACGCGCCAAAGGACGCCGTGATAGGCACCCGCATCTGAGGCGTCCGAATCATGAGTTTCTCGATCGCGGCCCGCGCGCTGGCTACCACAGGCTTGGCTGCCTCCGCGTTGGTCTCGGGGAGCAGGAGACAGATCTCCTCGCCACCAATACGAGCCTTCACATCGGTCTGCCGTAGCGAATCTTGCAGCACACCGGCCACGGCAACTAGAACCTGGTCGCCGAAAGGGTGACCGTAGGTGTCGTTCACGCTCTTGAAGTTGTCTAGGTCGACCATCACTAGCGTCATCGGGGCGCCAGACCGGGAGTGCCGAGCGATCTCGCTACTCAGCACCTCGTCGAAGCGTCGTCGATTAATGAGGCCGGTGAGGGCGTCATAGTACGCAAGCTGCTCGAGACGGCGGTTGGCTTCCTGAAGCTGCCGGGCGAGTGCATCCTTTTCCCGTATCGCCTGCTCGAGCGCTCGCGTGAGATCTTGATAGCTACGATTCTCAGCGACCAGTGTCTTCGTCGCAAGGCGCATGATGTCGTCGTACTTGACTTGAACTGATACTCGTAAGCCGAGGGAGACCGCCGCCTCTTCGACGGAGGCAGGGACCTGCGCGAGCAGCGCGTCGGCGTCCTCGGCGGTGATGGCGAAGGTGTCGGACAGACTCGCTCGGCATCGCGTGATGGCGGCTTCCGCCGTGTTGCACGAGAACACGGCGGCCATATGGTCGGCGACGTAGGCGATTCGGCAGGCTTCGCGGTGGTGCGCTGGCAACCCATCCGCGTCGGGATCGTGGTGGCATGCCATCGCGAGCGCGATGCCTGGGGGCAGAGACCAGGTCTTCGCAAGTACCAGCCCTACGCGGTCATGGGTGGTACCGAAGATTGCCTGCTCCCGGCGGCGCCGTTCTTCGGGAGTGAGCACACTTAGCTCGCTCCACACGGGAGACAACTGAGGGCGTGCAAACACGAGAGCGAGCATGCCGAAGTCTTGCAGGAGCCCGATGGTGAAGGCCTCATCGGGGTCGAAGCCGATCGAGTTCGCGACCAGCTTCGCGCTCACGGCGCGGCGGATGCCCTCTTCCCAGAAGCTCATGACGTCGAACCCAGGGATCGCCCCTGGGCGGACCGAGTCGCGCACCGCCAAGCAAAGCGCGAGGTTCCGCAAGGCTCGGTTGCCGAGAATCGTGACGGCTTGCACCGCCGACCGCACTTCGCGCTTGAGTCCGAAGAAAGCGCTGTTGACGATCCGAAGAAGCTCCGCCGTGAGCACAGGATCTGAGCCGACGATCTGCGCAAGGCCTTGAGCGCCAATTTTCGGGTCGGAGCATGCCTGAATCACACGCGCCGTTGCCTGGGGGGGGGAAGGCAAGTCTGATGGCCGTAAAGACAGGACCTCAGCGCCATCCGAAGCGTCCGCATTGAGCTTCATGCCCGCGCCGGCCTCGGCTGTCTGACCTTCATCCACGTTGCCCACTTCGTACTGCCTCGCCCATGCCAGCTACGTAGCCTAGACTCACGTCGCTTCTACGACCAGCGGCGAAACGCAACTCCTCTACCGCTGAGGGAATCGTCGCACTTCGCGCTTGGCATAACAGGTTTCTTCGCCGGGTCTTCATGAAAGAGATAAGCTCCGCAGAGATGATTACACCGCTGCCGATCACTCTCGATATTGTCCCCGAACCCATTCGAAAGCGGGTCGGCCCGGAAGCCCCCGAGCCCATGCGGATGATGCTGGCTCGAGCGCTCCTGCCCATGCCGGCGGCCGATCTCTTCACGGCGCTCGTCTACCTCGCGTCGACGACGACAGGCGAGTTGCGGGACGCCGCGCTCAAGAGCCTGACCGACATGCCCAAGGGCGTCCTGTCGGGCCTAGTAAGCGACTGCCAAGTCCCAGAGCTACTCGACTTCGCTGCCCGTCACTTCGTTCTTGACGAAGGGTACATTCAGACGGTGGTCCTCAACGCGGCCACGCCGGACTCGACTATCGAGTGGATCGCCAAGCGCGGCAAGGGTCCGATCCTCGAGCTCATTGGCAACAATCAGGCGCGTATCGTTCGCCATCCCGCTCTCGTCGAGGCGATCTACTTCAACACTGACGCGCCGATGGCCCTCACGACGCGAGTCTTCGAGACGGCCGTTCGTAACGGTATCGACCTCTCGAACATTCCTGGCTATCGGGAGATCGTGGAAGCGATCTTCGGCCGCGAAGCGGCGCAGAAGCTAGCGGGAGCAGATGAGCCGCAGCACGTCGAGGAGGTTCCGGCGGAAGAGGTTCCGGCGGAAGAGGTTCCGGCGGAGGAGGTTCCGGCGGAGGAGGTTCCGGCGGAGGAGAAGCTGCCCGAGGAGAAGCCCAAAGACACGCCGACGAGTGACGACGATGACGGGCATCCGGGTATCGCCGACGAGACTTTCGAGGCCGTCATGGCTGCCGTGTCGACCGACGACAGTACCGTCGATATCGAAACGGCCGAGGCGGCCGTCGCGACCAAACAGGTCTCGAAGAAGCCACTCCATGCGCTCGTCGACCAGATGAACGTACCTCAGAAGGTCCGACTCGCGCTCGTAGGCAACAAGGGCGCCCGCGCGCTCCTCATCAAAGACTCGAAGCTCGTCGTCGCGCTAGCCGTGCTGAAGAGCCCACAGGTCACCGAAGGTGAGATCGCTCAGTATGCGAAGAACAAGGCGCTCACTGAGCGCGTGATCACGTTCATCTGCCGCAATCGCGATTGGACCCGCGCTGCCTCGACGCAGCTCTCTCTCATCAAGCACCCGAAGACGCCGCCAACCTTCAGCATTCGCTGGGTACGAGCGCTCGGCGCTCGCGACCTGAAGGAGCTCGCCCGGTCGCGTGACGTGCCCGGCTACATCGCTCGCCTCGCGAAGAACCTGATCACTCAACGCGAGCAGGGCAAGAAGAAAGGTTGATGCGTTCGTCTGGCAGGTTGCATGCAGTCTGCTACCGCTATGGTCGCCTCTTGGGCGGTTTGCTGACGAACCGATTCCCCGCGATCAGGAAGCGCCATGGCATTGCCGCCCATGAGCCAGCGTAGTCGACGCCGACGCGAGGGCTCCGCGCTATGAAGGAGGCGGGCAAATCGGTGCCGCGGTGAAGGCGCACGCGGCCAGCGGGAGCGCAGACGTCGACGCCGTTGTCTCGGCGTGACACGTCGAAGGCGCGAGTAAGACGACCCGGTCCATCCGTGCGCGTCATCGCGAGGCGCTCGGGATACACCGGCTCGACCGCTCGGATGAGGACTGCGGAAGGGAACTCCCCTGGGCCAGTAACCACGTTGAACAGATCGTACATGCCGTAGATGAGATAGACGTAGGCGTGGCCAGGCTGGCCGAACATGATCTCAGTGCGCCCTGTGCGCCCTTTGGCGGCGTGGCACGCGAGGTCGTCCTGACCCCGATAAGCCTCCGTCTCGACGATACGGCCAATGCGAACCCCCTGAGACTCCCCGTTACCGGGCTCCGCACCTCCTAGCTCAGAACTGCCCAGCTCAGAACTGCCAGGCTCAGAACTGCCAGGCTCAGAACTGCCAGGCTCAGAACTGCCTGGCTCAGAACTGCCTGGCTCAGAACTGCCTGGCGCAGAACTGCTTGGCTCGACCACGAGCAGATGGCCCAGCAATGCCGGAGCGACCTCGAGTACGTCGCGATCGAAGAAGGGACGCCCGAGCAGAGGGCCGACGAAGGCGAACATGGTCAGGTGGTCCCTCTCGATTTAGCTGGCAGCCTGAGGCTCTTCGCGGGAACGTTCGCTGATGAGCGCACCCGATCCCTTCGAACTCTTCGCTTACTACCACCTCGGCTTCGATCGCGAATATCGCTACCGATTCCGCAACCTGCATCACACCGCTGCCTACTTCGGCCTCAGTCCTGACGCGCTCAAGGCCGTGCTCCACGAGCTGAAGCTCGATGCGGACACCGTGAAGCTGGTGGACTTCAATCTTTCGAAGGCTCATGCGGACGCTCAAGAGTTCGAGTTGACCGCCGCCCCTCGTGAAGCGCGTGAGCTGCACGCTCAGAAGAGCTTCGAGGCCCTGAAGCTCGCCATCGCCACGTGGAACGGCGAGCCTGCGCCGGATGACGTCGATTGGGACAACCTCGACCTCCCAAAGCGGATAGAGGAACCGTCGAGTTGAAACGAATGGGGCGGCTCACTCGTCCGTGATCGCCCCGGGTTGCCGACGCTACTACGCTACCTTCGAGGAGTTCTAGCGATCGGCCTCACGTGGACGCGGGAGGCTCGCCACCTGACGGAGCGGCGGGTCGATCGCCCGGCCGACGTCGACGTCGGCTGCGTCGACGGCGCTTGCCGTCTGGCCCGACCGCCCCTGCGGAGCCATCTTCGTCGTCACCTGCGCTGTCCGGGCCTTCGTCGTCACCGTCATCGTTGCCACCATCGGGGGCGTCTGTAGGTGCGTCGGCACGCGCGGCAGCGTCGCCGGCAGGCGAGGACGCGGTACCAACGGGAGCGCCCTCGGTCCGATCTCCCGTGCGGCGACGTTTCCGCCGTCGCTTTTTGCGGCGCCCGTCGGCTCCTTCCGCGCCACTCCCTTCGGTGGGCGTTGCGTCGTCGTCTTCGAACGAGTCAGACGGCTCGTCGTCGTCATCCGGCTCGCTTGCCTTCTTCGGGATCGGGGGGGGGCGTGACTTCGACGGATCCGCTCCCCCGGGTTGGTTACCGCTGTCCCGCCGTGAGAGTCGCTCTCCCGGAAGGACCGTTCGAGCACCCGACGCGGCAGTGTTCGCAGGCGCAGACGTGCTGGCTGCCGCCACCGCGGGAGGGTTTGCTGATGCCTGAGTAGCCCGGCCGCGGGTCGCCGTTTCGATACGCTCAGCGGTTATCGGACCGATCGGGCCGAGGCTTGCTGGAGAGTCCTCCGAATCGGTCTGGTCATCTTTGCCGAAGATGCGCCGCATCCAGTCCATGAAGCCGCGTCGACGCCGCTCTGCCTGAACGGGCGTCTCACCACTCTCGCGGACGGGCGGCGGCGGAACCGGGCGGGTCTCCGAAGCGGACGGTGGCGTCCCTGCTTCGAGGGCGGGCCTGATGGCGCCCTCTACGGAGTCCTCGACGGCCTCTTCCGCGTGTTCGTGACCCTCGTGGTCGCCGTGGTCATGGGCGTCACCTCCTGGACGCGTGCCATGCTCGTGCCGGCTCCCATCTCGACGGTCGCCGTCCCGCTTGCCGCGGTCCTGACGGCGTGGCCGGCGGGTACGTGCGTCGGCTGCAGCCGGTGAGTCGTCTTCAGAAAGGTCGGGTTCGGCAGGGACGAGGTCGAGGTCGTGCTCATCACGCTCCTGCTCCCGGAGGAGCGCGTCGCGTTGAGCGATGGCACGATAGATCGCGTTGTGATCGAGCTCGAGTGCTTCGAGTCCCTCCTCCGGGCGGGGGAGGGGGCTCGACTCCTTGCGAACGACCACGTTTCGGATGAGATCGAGAAGCTGATAGAGCCGCTGCGGCGGGGACTTGCCGCCCTTCAGCACGACCACGTCGAATGCCACGAGGTTCGCCGGCATCTCCGTGTGCCCGACGATCTCGACAATGGCGTCGACCTTCTGTGAGAGCTCCACGAGGTCCCGACGTCGGCGGTTGTGGAGGAGGTTTGCTACGGAGACGGCCGTCGTTGCGCGGATGTACTTCACGTCGCCGCGGAGGCAGGCCTCCTCGATACGTCGCAGCAGCGACAATGCAGCCGACTGTGGCGCTCGGATGTGCCCCGTACCGTCACAGGCCTCACAGCGCCTCGTGATCGATGACGCGAGGCTCTTACGCAGGCGTTGCCTCGACAGCTCCATGAGCCCGAAGAGGCTGATGCGACCGAACTTCACCTTGGACTTGTCCTCGGCGAAGGCGGTACGCAACGCTTGCTCGACCTGCTTGATGTGTTTGCGTTCCCGCATGTCGATGAAGTCGACGACGATGAGCCCGCCGAGATCGCGGATCTTCACCTGTCTTGCGACCTCGACAGCCGCCTCGAGGTTGGCCTTGAGAGCCGTCTCCTCGATATCTTGCCCCTTCACCCGGCCCGAGTTCACGTCGATGGCAACTAGCGCCTCGGTCTGGTCGATGACGATGGAGCCACCGGTCGGGAGCTGCACCTCACGCCCGAACACGCTCTCGATCTGGTCCTCGACACCGAACTTGATGAACATGGGCACGTCGCCCTCATAGAGCCGGAGCGCCTTCTTCGCTTCCGGCATGAGGACGCTCATGAACTCGCTGATCTCTTTCAAGACCCCGCGGTTGTCGCACCAGACTTCGTCGACCTCGTCCGAGAAGTAGTCTCGAATGAAGCGAACGGCGTGGGCGCGGTCCTTGTAGATGAGGCCGGCGCCGCGTCGTTGTTTGAACTTCTCCTCGATCTGCTCGTAGAGCTTCGTGAGGTAGAAGAGGTCGGTCTGCAGGTCGGCAGGCCGTTGTTCGCGTCCCGCCGTGCGTATGATGACGCCGAAGCCGTCAGGGACACCAATGAGGTCCATCGTGTCCTTGAGCCGTCGCCGCTCCTGGTCGCCGAGCTTGCGGCTGATGCCGCTCTTCTCGGTCTCCGGCATCAGTACGAGATAACGGCCGGGGAGGGAGACGTGGGTCGTCAGGGTCGCGCCTTTGGTGCCGACCTCGTCCTTGACGACCTGCACCATGATCTCTTGCCGCTCATGTAGGAGCTGGCCGATCTCGGGGCGCTTGTCCTGGAGGTGCTTCGGCCACAGTCGAACGTGGATCTCGGAGAGAGGCAAGAAGCCCTGCTTCTCCTCACCAAAATCGACGAACGCGGCCTGCAGGCTCTGCTCGACCTTGTGTACGACCCCTTTGTATATGTTTCCGCGGCGGCCTTCGCCACCTGCGGCCTCAATCTCGAGGTTTTCGAGCCGACGGCCCTCTACGATCGCGACGCGGCTTTCTTCCTCGTCGACCGAAATCAGCATTCGCTGCATCTAACCCTCCGTTAGGACGGCCGAAATGCCAGCGCGATGGGCGCGAGGTGCGGGGTGGGGTGACGGTGGACCATGTCAACGTGACGCCAGCTCGAGTCGCGACAAGCCGGTCATGCCGGCGCGCGGGCTCGAGGCGCATGTTCATGTGGTCCGCCGGCGTGGAGCTCAATCAGCGCCTCCACCGGATGTATCATCCCCTGTCGTCTCCGTCGGATCGAGCTCCTGGGACGTCGCATCCTCGGTCGCAGCGGCGTCGTCAGCCGCTGTCGTCGAGTCACTGCGAGACCCTGGATCCGAGTCCGGGAGGTCGACGGTGTCGCTCGTGTCTATCGCGTCGGCGTCTTGGCCGTCGTCAATGATGTCGTTTGAATTCGTCGCATCCGAAGCGGCCGTTGCGTCAGCGCCGAGAGAGGCCACGTCAGCAACGGTCAGTATGATGTCGTCTTCCGAGATGGGTGGAAAATCAACGTCGCGAGACGTCAGCTGGCAGACTCCGCCAATTTCCATGCTTCCATAGACGCACTTCTCTTCGCTCGAACACGAGGCGAATGCGAGTGCGATGGATGCAATGAGTCGAGCGGAGACGGGCACCGGGAGCTGAGGCCTTCCTCCCGCGAGAGCGGGCACCGGGGAGCGGACCGGACAGTAGCCTTGTCCTGCCGTACCGTCAAGTTCTGGAACTCCAACCTTATTGGAGAGTCAGTGAACGGAGTGAAAGATACGGCCAGGGTGGCTCGTGTTGAGCCAGATGAAGAGCGCCTTGCCACGCACATGGTCGATGGGGACGAGGCCCCAGTACCGCGAGTCCGCAGAGTTGTCGCGGTTGTCACCGAGCACGACGACATGTTCTTCTGGGACGATCATCTCGCGAGCGCCCACTCTCTCGCTGACGAGGCCACGCCCACGTGTCCCGTCCCACGGCCACCCGCTCAGGAACTCAGTCTGATCTTGAGTGGGCCAGTCCGGCTGGTTGCCGATGATGCTGAGCATGCCGCTCTGGCCACCCCCGACGAAGGGGATACAGCTTGCGACATCTTCGGGGACCGTGCACCGGCATAGTGAGTTCGGTGCGATGTGCTGGGTCACCCACGTCTTCACCCCGTCGGTGTATTCGATGAACTCACAGCCGCAGCCGGCGGTCTCCGTGGCCCGACCATCACCGGTCGGCTCCAAGGTCGTGCACGTTTGGCCCGGCGTCAGATAGCACGGGGCGCTTCGGTGGAGCACCTTCGGAGCGCCCCAGGGCTCGCCATTGACGTACCAGACGTTCTCCTCGAAACGCACATGGTCACCGGGGACAGCCATCACGCGCTTGATCAGGATCTCGCGGTTCTGGTCGGGCTTCGGATGTTCGAAGATGACGACCTCACCGCGCTTCGGCTTGCGCCAGTCAAAGATGACTTTGTCCGTGTAGGGGATCGAGAGCCCATAGGTGAACTTCGCTACGAAGAGATAGTCCCCGACCAGCAGGGTAGGGAGCATCGACCCGGACGGGATGCGGTAGGGTTCGAACATGAACGCCCGGATGAAGAGGGCTATCAGGAGCGCGGCGCTGATCGCTTCGACGTTACGCCGCCCGTCCGACTTGCGCTGGCCCGCGAAGTGCTGCTCGAGGAGCCCGTTCACCTTGTCGATTTGGAGGTACAGCGCGTCGAAGTCGACCTGCTTCCAGCCTTGCTTCAGCAGCACGTCCATGGCTCGAACCTCATCGGCGACGGCCCACGCCACGCCCTCGCCGATGCGTGCACGATGCGAACGCACGAGCCAGGGACCTTCCTTTCGGAGGTAGCGAGCGCGGTCCCACAGTAGCTTGCGAACCTTGCGGGAAGACGTGTCTGTGGAGCTCGCGTCGGTGGAGACCGCCGCTGTCGGCCCCTTTGGGCGCTTCGCCATCAGTTCTCGTCGAGCTTCAGCACGGCGTGGAATGCCGCCTGCGGGATCTCGACGTTGCCGACCTGCTTCATGCGCTTTTTGCCCTCTTTCTGCTTCTCGAGGAGCTTGCGCTTACGTGAGATGTCGCCGCCGTAGCACTTGGCGGTCACGTTCTTCCGGAACGCCTTCACGGTTGACCGAGCAACCACGCGGGTCCCGATGGCGGCCTGGATCGCGACCTCGAACATCTGGCGGTCGATGACCTCGGAGAGCTTCCGGCACAGCGCCTGGCCGAGGTAGAAGGCCCGATCGGTGTGGACGATGCACGTCAGCGCGTCGACGGGATCGCCGTTGATGAGGATGTCGAGGCGCACTAGGCGGTCGCGACGATACTCCTGAAGCTCGTAGTCCATCGACGCGTAGCCGCGAGAGACCGTCTTCAGCTTGTCGTGGAAGTCGAAGATGATCTCGGAGAGCGGCAGCTCGTAGACGATCATCACGCGGTTTGCGGACAAGTATCGGAGATCCTTCTGGAGCCCGCGCCGGTCGTTGCACAGCTTGAAGACACCGCCCACGTGATCCGTGTGGCAGTGGATACGCACCGCGGCGATCGGCTCGTCGATGCCTTCCGTGTCGTTGGCGGTCGGGAGCTGACGCGGATTCGAGACGACCACGACGTCCCCGTCCTTCGTGTGGACGTGATAGGCCACCGACGGTGCCGTCGTGACAAGGTCGAGGTCGTACTCTCGCTCGAGGCGTTCTTGGATGATCTCCATGTGGAGGAGACCGAGGAAGCCGCAGCGGAAGCCGAAGCCGAGTGCGGTCGACGACTCGGGCTCATAACTGAAGCTCGAGTCGTTCAGGACCAGCTTCGCGAGCGCGTCGCGCAAATTCTCGAAGTCGGTGGCGTCGACCGGGAAGACGCCGGTGAAGACGGTCTGCTGGATGCGCTTGAAGCCGGGGAGGGCAGTGGTTGCCTGCGCCCGGAGGTGGGTGACCGTGTCACCGACCTGCGTCATCTTGACGTCCTTGATACCGGCCACGATGAAGCCCACGTCGCCGGCGGTGAGGGCCGGCATGACGATGGTCTTCGGGGTGAAGCACCCGAGCTCTTGGACTTCGCAGTCGAACTTCGTGTCCATGAGCCGGATGGTTTCGCCCGGCTTCAAGGTGCCATCGAACACGCGGACGAGCATGATCGCGCCGCGATAGTTGTCGTACCAGGAGTCGATGATGAGCGCCCGGAGCGGCGCGGACGGGCTGCCTTTGGGCGCCGGGACCCGTTCGACGATCGCGTCGAGGAGCTCCGCGATGCCCGTGCCTTCCTTGGCGCTGACTTGGAGAGCGCCGGTGCAATCGAGCCCGATGCCTTCTTCGATCTCGCGGATGACCTCGTCGGGGCGCGAGCTCGGGAGATCGATCTTGTTGAGGACCGGGATGATCTCGAGGTTGTTCTCGAGCGCGAGATACACGTTCGCGAGCGTCTGCGCTTGAACGCCTTGTGTCGCGTCGACGATGAGGCACGCGCCTTCGCACGCCGCGAGCGCGCGACTCACCTCGTAGCTGAAGTCGACATGCCCTGGCGTGTCGATGAGGTTCAGTGTGTAGATCTCGCCGTCCTTGTATTTGTATCGGAGGCGGGCCGTCTGGCTCTTGATCGTGATGCCGCGCTCGCGCTCGAGCTCCATCGAGTCGAGGAACTGCGCCTTCATCTCGCGGTTCGAGACCGCGTCCGTCGCTTGCAAGAGCCGGTCGGCCAGCGTCGACTTGCCGTGGTCGATGTGCGCGATAATCGAGAAGTTGCGAACGCGCGGCGGGCTATCGGTCTTCGTCTTCGGGTCCTGGCTCATGATTGACCTCGCGTCGTTTGGGGCTCGCCCCGCTTGCCTGCGCCGAGCTCGGTCTCAAGGTAGGCGTAGGTCACTTTCAGCCCTTCGTCGAGCGGCGTCGTGGGGGTCCATCCGAGGACCTGCTGAGCTAGGCTGATGTCCGGTCGTCGTTGCATCGGATCGTTTTCGTCCTGTCGCGGCAGCGGCGGGCTCGAGACCAGAGGGACCCCGAAGACCGCGCATGTGCGCTCTGCGAGCGTGCGGATGGTCATCTCGTTGTCCGGGTTACCGAAGTTCATCGGGCCAGGGTGGTCCGTGGCCGCGAAGCGCGTGATCCCGTCCACGAGGTCTCCCACGAAGCAGAAGCTCCGGGTCTGGTTGCCATCGCCGTGGATGGTCAGCGGCTCCCCTCTGAGGACCTGGACAAGGAACGAGGTCACGACGCGCCCATCGTCCCACCGCATGCGAGGGCCGTACGTGTTGAAGATGCGCAGGATGCCCGTGTTCACGCCATGCGCTTTCCGGTAGGCCGTCATCAGGGCCTCTCCATAACGCTTCGACTCGTCGTACATGCTGCGGGGCCCCGTCGGGTTCACGTTGCCCCAGTACGACTCGCTCTGAGGTGACTCGAGCGGATCACCATAGACCTCGCTCGTCGACGCGAAGACGCAGCGGGCGCCCGTACGACGAGCAAGCTCGAGACAGTTGCGCGTCCCGACGGAGCCAACGTCGAGCGTCTCGACAGGGTGCTTCTTGTAAAAGGGCGGGCTCGCGAGCGACGCCATGTGAAGTATCAGATCGACGGGGCCATCGATGGGCAGCCCGGTCGTCACGTCGTGCTTCAAGAAGGTGAAGCGGGGGTGCGATTCGAGGTGCGCGATGTTCTGGCGCCTCCCCGTGACCTCGTTGTCGATTGCAACGACCTCGTCGCCACGGGCGATGAAGTGGTCGCTGAGGTGGGAGCCGAGGAATCCTGCTCCGCCGGTGATGACGATTCTACGAGTCACTCTTCACCCTCAATCTTCATCTTTAATCGTCGTCTTGGTCGTCGTCGGCGATCAGCGAGAGCTGCGCCGGGATCTCATCTCGATGCTTCTTCAGCACCAGGTCGATCCCCTCTCTGATGTACTGGGCGGCAGGGACGCCAGTGCGCTCGGCCAACAGCTTGAGCGCCTGATCTTGGCCGCGCGTGATGTACACCGTCGTCGCTACTTTTCGTCGGTTCATGACGCCTTCTCCCGGGCGGGCCGGTCTAACCAGCGCGGACCGTATGGTACCATATGAGGCTCTGTCAAAGGTTACGCGTGGCTACTGGCTCTCCTCGAGCCTCCTGCGGGCTGTCCCGTTCCGTCTCGATGGGGAGTAGAGCAGGCTTTGGAGGAACATCCACCCAGGCCAAAATGGTGGTCAAGGTTGACACCGGCTTGTCGCTGCTCGAACCTCCTAGCTGGTGGCATCCGCCGGCTCGAACCTACGGCTTCGAGCCCCGAGCGTCCCAAACCGTTGACCGAGGTCTCGTCGATGCGCCCGATCGCCTTCTCTAGCTCTTCCTATGCCTCTAGGCTAGCGCGACGCGGCCTGACCCTCGGGGCCATCGCGACGGGTTTGGTGACCGCCTCCGCGTGCGCGCCCGCGGTCGTCGAGGATCCGCCGACCGGGATCCTCGAGCCCGAGAATGCTCCCGATGGTACGCTGATTCGTCGCTTCGATCTCGACGGAGACGGAAAGCCCAACCTCTGGCGAGTCGTACAGACCGATGGTGGGGCGGAGAGGACCGTCCGGCGAGACGAGGACTTGAACTTCGATGGTCTCGTCGACACGCGTCACTTCTTCGGGACCGACGGCGTCATCGTCAAGGAAGAGATCGATCTCGACTACGACACGCGCGTCGATGCCATTGCTTACTACGAAGGCGGCGTGAAGATTCGGGAAGAGCACTTCCTTCCGAACCGGACGAAGCCCCACGTGATTCGTCTCTACTCGAACGGCAAGCTCATCGAGAAGCAGCGGGATCAGGAAGGCGATGGGGTCTACGAGACTTTCGAGTATTTCGATGAGGGGAAGCTCATCCGAATTGGCCGGGACACGACGGGCGACGGGAAGCCGGATTCGTACGACGAACGCCCTGACCCGAGTGAGATCCCTCCAGAAGAAAAGGAGACGGGCGACGCGCCCACGGAGAGCTGAACGTGCCCAGCCATAGCGGGACAGACCCCGAGCGCGACGCCCTTCGAGCCGTCTATCGACTCGCGCTGCTCGTAGCGGTCGTTTATCTGCTCGTCATCTTGTGGGGTTCTTGGGTCCGTATCACCGGGTCCGGAGCCGGCTGCGGCGACCACTGGCCGCTCTGCAACGGCGTCGTCGTCCCGAAAGAGGCTGGCCAGAAGACCTTCATCGAGTTCGCGCATCGCGTCTCGAGCGCCATCGCGGGTCTGATGGGGCTTGCCCTCGTCGTCGTCGCGTTTCGGCGCCTTCCGAGAGGGCATCGCGCCCGGGGTGCCGCCGCCGCCCAGTTCGTGTTCCTAATCATCGAAGCGCTGCTCGGTCGTATGCTCGTCAAGCGCGGCCTCGTGGTCGACGATGACTCCGTCGAGCGCGCCGTCGTCATGGGTCTACACCTCGTCAACACCTACTTGCTCATCGCGTGGACCGTCTTGTGCGCCTTGTGGAGCCGAGTGTCTCTGACCAGCGACGCTCACAACGATGCAGCAAACCCGCGAGTGCCGGGGCTCGGCGCGTTATGGACCATCGCGATCTTCATCGTCTTGATGAGCGTCACGGGCGCCGTAACCGCTCTCGGTGACACAATCTTCCCTCCTCACGTTCGGCCTTCGGGCGGCTTCATGGAGCGTCTCGAGGACCTGTTCAGTCCGGGTGAACACTTCTTGGTCCGCATGCTCGTGCTCCACCCCATCATCGCGGTCATTGGAAGCATCGCGATGGTCGGGCTGGTTTGGCGCTTCCGACTCGGCCGCGTCGGCGGCTCAGTGCGGCTTCTGGTCTGGACCATTGGCTTTCAGCTCGCCTTCGGACTCTTGAACGTTCTGCTCAAGGCCCCCGGCTGGGCGCAGCTCATCCACTTGCTGCTCGCCGAGATCATGTGGGCCATCTTCGTGCTCATCGCGTCCACCTCTCGTGACGATCGCCGCTCCCGTCCGGGGCTTGCGGACGCCTGATCAGGGATCCGAGGGTCGGTCGAAACTCCGATTGGCGTCCGCCGGCTATTTTCTAGCATTGAGTTGCTCTCTCTCCTCGACGGGCGATGCAGCCCGCCCTCGTCGTTCGAGTACGCGCCTACCGGCGCCAACTCGCTGCGTCGGCTGGGTATGCGTTAGCGGGTGGGGGCGCCCCCCCACCCCCGGGCGCGCCTTACGCTCAATCTCCATTTCGACCGACCCTCTCCTTCAGCTCGTTTACGTCGCTGAACTGCACGAGGCAGCGCCCAGAAGCCTGGCTTGCGACACCGACCTGTTCGAGGACGACAACCTCCCCATCGCAGTCGGCGTCGCTCTCGAGCGCGATCCGGAAGCCTTGCCCGTTTGGGGCGAGGCCGGACTCGAACTCGTAACGAAAGAGCTCGGGGGATGGAGGGCGAAAACCGAGGGCCTTCCAGGTCGCGCCGTCCCAGGCTGGCGCCGACGGATCGCACGGCACCGGCGTCTGATCGTCGCAGCAAGGCTTCGGCGGCGTGACCCGTGCCGATGGCGGGAGCCGGCAACCGAGCGCCGGGACGGCGGCCTCCACTGCAGCAGCCAGCCGCTGAAGTCGCGAAAACTCGTTACTCACGACGGTCGAGCGCGGGCTCGCCAGCGACGGCAGTTGAGCCGCGGCAGTGATGGCCAACAGGGAAGCAACGGTGGACGCAAGCGCAGTTGCTTGGTCACCAGAGCCTCGCAACGCGAGTGGCTGCGTCTCAAATCGTAGCTGCTGAGCACCGACGCGTGAGGGGAGTGGGCCGCGCGACGCGACGCCCAATGCGTTCAAGGCGCTCATTGCGCGTGTTCGCCACGCTCCCATCAGCGCTCGCAAGAGCGAGGCGACGTTGTTCTCAGTAGGCTCGGGCCAAAGCGCCGAGAGCGCGGATTCCACACGCATCCGGAGCGATGCGCCCGACACGCTGATCGCGTCGAGTGCGGCTGCGTCGCCGACGGCCGTCAGAGTGCCGCGCCAGTCCTCATCAAGTGCGAAGCCGAGGCTCTCGAGTCCGAAGAGGTGCGCTTCGAGAGAGGGGTTGGAGGCAGGGACCAACGTTGCGACCAGCGCCGCCCCGTCCAGTCCGTGCAAGGCTGCTCGGTGGCCTGCCTGAAACACCGAGTCTGCCTGCAGCGAGTCAGTCTGGCCGAGCGAGGCCTCGACGCCCGCACGATTGCCGATGATGACGCGTTCTGCTGCCCAGGCCAGTACCAGTCCACTCTCATGAACGAGCGCTGTGGCGTTCCCAATCGTCACGCGAGAGAACGCATTGAGCGGCACCTTCGCATTACCCCCTGCCGCGTTCGCATTGCCGGGTGTTGAAGACGGCGCAGGCCCCGCTGCGAGCGGGGCGTCGACTCTGGTGAAGGGGCCGTCGATCCAAAGTGCGATGGCTCTCGCCCCTGGGGCGTACCAGAGCGTCGCTGAAGTGGCTTCGAAGAGGTCGACACCCAGGTCGGATCGGCTCGCGGCACGGAACTCGGGCATCGGGTCAGGCGCGGGCCCCGTCGCGATGAGGAGGGGGGCTGAAGCCCACGTCTTCAGCAGCGTGCCTGCGTCGAAGCTGAGCGCGAAAGCAGTGCCCACTGGCAGCTCGTCGAGACGCTTTCGATGTACCGTGACTACGTCGAGAGTGAGTCGCCGTGGCGAACGTGCCGGCGTCGGAGTGGTCGTCGCCACGCCATCGGTCGCCGCGTTGGTCCGTGGTTCGTTCTGCACCGCAATGGAGGGCGTTCTTGGCTCGCACGCCGGCGTTGGGGGGCACACCGCCGGAGGGGGCGCCTTGCTGCACGCAAGCGCCGCAGCGCACAAGAGCAGCACAGAGAGTGGCACCGAACGCGAAGGACAGTGTGAAAGCGCAGTGGGGCAGGGAAGGAGACCCGGAGGGCGCGAAGCGCCGGGGCGCGACGTCGGCAAGCCGGTCGCGCCCCAGCCAGAACTCATTCGCTGACGTCGCCGCCGGTCGGCATCTGGCCGATGCGGAAGATCACGAATTCGGCCGGCTTCACCGGGCACATTCCGATCTCGACGATGAGTTGGCCGGCGTCGATGACTTCCGGCGGGTTGGTCTCGTCGTCACACTTCACGTAGAACGCCTCTTCGGGGGTCTTCCCGAAGAGGGCGCCCTGGCGCCACAGGCGGAGAAGGAACGCCGACAGGTCGCGCGTGATGCGCTTCCAGAGGCGGTGGTCGTTCGGCTCGAAGACGACCCATTGGGTCCCGAGTTCGATCGACTGCTCCACCATGTTGAAGAGACGGCGCACGTTGATGTAGCGCCAGCTGGCGTCCGACGAGATCGTGCGGGCGCCCCAGACGCGGATGCCGCGGTTCGGGAACTCGCGAATGCAGTTGATGCCCTTCGGGTTCAGGATGTCCTGCTCCCCGCGGGTGATGCCGTACTTGAGGCCGAGCGCACCGCGCACGAGCTCATTGGCTGGCGCCTTGTGAACGCCGCGCTCACCGTCCGAACGAGCGTAGACACCCGCCATGTAGCCCGAAGGCGGCTGGTAGATGTTGCCCTTGATCGGGTCATAGACCTCAATCCACGGGAAGTAGTAAGCGCCGTACTTCGAGTCGCGCGGCTTGCCGAGCTTGTCGACGCCGCCCTTCTCGATGGTCTCCGGGCTGTCGAGAACCGCGAAGCGGTAACGCATGTTCTCGCAATGTGAGAGAACGGCGTCTTGTATCGCGGGATCGGTCTGGCCTGGGGCGCAGAGGATGTTGATGTCGTCAACGTCCTCGAACGCCTTGAGGCCGGTGCGCGTGCCCGGACCGTTGTCGGTGCCGATGTAGAGGGCCGCCTTGCTGGCGACCTTCTTGCCGTCCGGCGTCGTGTCACCGGTGCCGACGTTCAGGATGTAGGCGCGGCCGCCGCCGTTGTTGAAGAACCCGTAGACCGCGTGAGCGAGGTATTCGGAGTTCTGGAAGTCCCCGAAGTTCTTCGTGAACTGCGACCAGTTCGAGACGAAGATCGGCTCGTTGACCGGACCGATTGCACACTCGCCGATGAAGCCGACGGTGCTGGTGCCGACCATCTCGAGCGGCTTCGTGCCGCGGTCGACTTCTTCGACGTAGACGCCAGGAGACAGGTACGAAGTCGCCATCCTCTAGTTCCTCCTCAACCGTGGGGCGTAGTTGCGTGCCCCGAATTCAACAACATTGCCCAGTTGGGCTGCCCGCCAGGGCGACTCGACACGCGCGAGCGCGCGCATCGAGCCTTTGATCTGCTCCCGAGGGGGAACCTCGGGCCGAATTCGAACCCCCCCGGCCCTTTTCGGAGCCGGGACGCGACTCAGGCATTTCCCCTGAGCGCGTTTGCCAGACCATGGGTCCGGCTGGTGTAGGACGCATGCCGCAATGCGGCGCGCGACGTTACCGAACCGCCAGATCGCGTTCCACGACGCGGCGGGTTTCGGCCGAACGGCGGTCGGACTCGATGCGAAAGCGCACGAAGTAGTAGACCGACGGGCGTAGGTCCTCGTTCAGGCTGCGCCAGAACGACATGGTGTCGTTGAAATCGGCCTGAAGGTTGGGATAGATGTTGACCTTGTCGTCCGGATACCAAGCATCGCCCTTGAGCGACTCCCCATCGAGGATCGGGTGCTCGCCGAAGGTCTTGATCGCGAGCCCCAGCAGCAAGTTCTCCTCGTTCGGGGAGTTACCCCACACCGAGACGATGAAGTGGGCCAAAAGGTAAATCGGAGCGTCCTGGTAGTACTCGACGATGTTGCCTTGCTTGTCGTAGGACGAAACCAGCGTGTCGGTGCGCTCTCGGTACCCCTGGTGGAAGCCCAGGTGGTAGAGGTAGCAGTTCACCGTGGGCATATTCTTGATGTTGTCTTTCTTCGGGCGGTCGGTGCTGACGGTCACGGTTGTGAAACCGGTGCGCTTGAACGACTCCTTGAGGAGCTCCTTCAGCGTCTCATTCACGTCTTTGATGACCTCGAACTGACTCATCCGGTGACGATGATCTCCATGATGAAAGACTTGCACCTCGCGAGAATCGGCCCGTCCGTTTGGCTGGTGCCGTACGCCCCTTGGACGATGCGGTTCAGTCGACTTCAGAGCTTTCTTTTCGCGCGGTGGTGGGTAACACGCGCCGTGGAGGGTGTCAACGCACCCCCAGCCGCCAATTCGTCGGCGGCCTTGCCGCCTCCTCTTGGGTCGCGCGAGACCCGATACCTTCGGCGGTGAACTTCGCGGCGACAGGCGTTCAGTTCGTGCTGATTTCCGGTTGAGATGGTCCTCCGAGCTCGCTTGCGCGGCCCAGGTGACTGCGAAACGACGATTTCGGACGTACTTGTCCCTTGGAGGCGCTGGCAGGCTAGGCGCTGGCAGGCTAGGCGCTGGCAGGCTAGGCGCGAGGCGAGGGGAGTCGGCTAGCCGCCAGGCGCACTCATGCGCGCGATCGCGCGCCGCGCCATGCAGATCCGTGCCAGCTCCATCGCAGAGACCGCCATGCGAAGCAGTAGCTGGCGGCCCGTCTTGACGATTTCACCTGCGATGTTGAAGCGATCGGTATACCTTTCGGCCGAAGACCCGGCGGTAGAGTTCCACGACCAACGGCACGCCGCTGAACGACGTGAGATGACCTGCTTTCGCGGATTCGATCTTGAAATTAAGTACGCTACGATATACGTTTTTAGTACTTTTAATATTTGTATTATTAAACAATATTTTAAATAATTTTACTATTATACAAACTACAAGTGAAACTTTTTAATTTAAAAAAAGATTATTAAAATTACGTTCTTATTCAGACGAACGCTTAACAGGTCCAAGTGCTCACCCAGCAGGGAACGCCCCGCCACCACGATTAAGCGCGCGTCCTGCTCGGCGTGGACGGCATTCTCACCTGAGCGGAGGCGATTTATCGCCGACGATCAGGGCAGCAGCCCTTTGGGCGCAACACGAGGCGAGTTTATGGTTCCATCCGTGACGTCATCCCTTTCGCTTCGTCCTCATCCGAGTGGCAACGTTCGGACGGCAGCTGTCCTTGCAGCTGTCCTTGCAGCTCGCCTTGCAGCTCGCCTTGCTGCTGGACTTGCAGCTCGCCTTGCTGCTGGACTCTCCTTCATCCTCGTCCCCGCGAGTTGTCGCGAGGCAGTGCCTCCCCTTCGTAGCGCTCAAGCGCCCGCCATCGCCCCACAGCCCCATCAGGTCTCGCCTCCTCTGCTTTCAACATCGCTCAGTAGGCTCACACTCCAGCCGGCGCCAAAAGCCGAAGGGGACGTCCATCGCAAGCCAGAGGGGATCATCGAGGCGCGGCCGAGCTGCGAGACCTACTGCGAACTTCTCATTCAGTATTGCTCGAGAGACGCGCGTGCGTTCAAGACCCTGGACCGGTGCATGGCGGACTGCCAGCACGCGAGCTTGGGGCCGGGCAGGTCGGCAAGCATGCAGCAGGACACCCTCGGTTGCCGGGTCGCGTGGGCCCAGGCCGCCGCGCAGGACAATAGGCACTGCGACGACGCGGGGATCTCGAGCCCGGCCTGTGGTGCCGATGGCGTTCTTCCGGTCGTGACGCTCCCGCGCTTCGAAGGCGGCACGTGCGTACTGGGTCTATGGGACTCGACCGACGCGCCGACGTGGAAAGGAAGCGAACGCGCCCGTGACGTGATCCTAGGACAGTGGGTCCGAGAGGCCGTCGAAGTCCACGGGCTCACGCTCTCACTTCACGACGTCGACGGAGGCTTGCCGCCAGAGCCCGCGCTCCGGACCTGCCAAGCCGTCGTCACGAGCTTCTACGACGCTGAGATGAAGGACGCAGCCCGCTATGCCGCGTGGCTAAGAGCGGTGATTCAGTCAGGGCGTCGCGTCATTATCCTCAATGACTATGGCGCCTTCTTCGACAAGAGCACGAACGCCTGGCTAGACCACCCTGTCCTAAACGCCCCTTTCATGGCGCTTGGCGTCGAGTACGGCGCCGAGTGGACCGGCAACGGCAAGATGCTGACCGTCAGCGGCTACGACGAGAAGTTCTTCGTTGCGCGGCCGGACCCCAAGGTCGCTCAGCACTACTTCCGTTTTCGGTCGGTCTCGGGTGACTTGACCGTCCACCTAGAGCTGTCCCGCAAGGACGTTGTCGATAGCGCATCGGCGGTGGTCTTCTCAGGTCCGAGAGGGGGTATGGCGCTCTCGCGGTACTTTGAGACTCAAGACGGCGTGCCGCTCGTCGACTTGTCTGCCTTTCTGGGCCGTATTCTCGGGCGCTATTCTCGGGCGCTGAGGAACTAGATCCCGCAGAGCGAGCTGTTCGGCTTCTCTGCGCAGTTCTTTAGCTCGAGCATGACCTCCTCCACGCGAGCCTGCTTCACGACCACCGTCTTCTCAGCCCACACGAGCGCAGCGGCGCTCGCCGTGCCTTTACCACGCGCCCACAGGGTATAGGTGCCGGCGTAGACCTGCGCGATGAGCGCTCCCCTAGCTGGGTAGGCCGGGATCGGGTTCGGCACCGCGGCAGTTGGGTCAGCAGTGCGTTTGCTCAAGTCGCATGGGTAGTCGAGGGCGGCCACCAGAACGCCCGTCGTCGGGTTCCAAAGTGAGAGCTCCACCGTGTCGACACCGTTGAAGCTGCATAGTTGGCCGTTGTCGAAGAACCAGATCGCGTCGATGCCTCCGGGGTTCTGGGTCAATGCGACGGCGGGGGCCGCGTTCGGAAAGTTAGCCTTCACCACCACCGTCTCAACGAGACCGCTGTAGGTCGCGATCGCGTCTTCGGCAGGGAAACCGTCGACCTCGATGCGGTACTGGCCCTCGGGCACGATGCGGAAGACGTAGTTGCCGACCTGACAAGCGGCAGAGCCAGCGTCGACCGGGCCGCGAGCGTCGACCAGCGTGACCTCGACGGTCGCGAGCCCTGAACCAGCGCAAGTCGAGCCGCCGATGAGCCAGCTGACAGTCAGTTGTCCCGTGGCAGCCTCAGGCGAGCCACCTCCGCATGAGGCCGCAGCCAAAGCGATCAGCGGCGCCGCGAAGAGAGCCGAGGCGCCGCCGAGGCTGCTGCGTTTCGTTCCACCGAGCCGACGCGAGCGGGCCCAAGCGGCGATGTGCTGAGAAGTTGAAGAATCGTTCGTGTTTCGCTCTGTCATGATCAGTACCCCTCAGACCGTGGAGACCCCCTTCGACGGGGCCTCGCGGACCATATTCAACCGTACCCAGCCGCAGACCGGGTCTCATCTCCTCCAGGAATAGTACCGACCCGACGAGCGGCATCGCACTACCACCAGCGAGCCGCCTCCAGCGGTCTATGCCGGCGGCGTCCGCCCGGAGACGCCAACAGTGAATAGTTTGCGCGAACCCTTTGGAACCGCTAGTTTCTTTGCTCCCTACGGCGCATCGCCCCGTAGCGGCACTGAATTCGACGCGCGACGGCACGTCAACAGCAGGCCGCGAAGTGAGGAATCGGATGAAGTCGATGACGAAGAAATGCCAAAGCGAACTGGGTCGAGCGTGGCTCGTTGTAGTCTGTCGGTTGGCGCTGCTATGCGGCATTGCTGCTGTGACGGCGGGTTGTGCGCAGTTCCAGAAGTCGGTCAGTCAACCTAGCCCGCTCTCGCATGGCTTCGCGCACCCGCTCCTGGCCGATCGCAATCCTTATTTCCCGGCACTCACTCCCGCTCACACCGCCGCCCCCTCCCAGGGCGAGGCGTATGGAGAACAAGCCGGCAATCCGGGGGCGCGACCGCTTCGCACCCGTGAGCACGCGGCACGCACGGAGAGCGCGACCACGACGAAGGAGGTCGGTGACAACACCGTCGCCGAGGCTATCCATGATGGCGCTCGCAATGCCGGGTCGGCGCGCATCGAAGAGGTCTCGGGGTTGGGTTTCACGGGTCAGCCCGCCGACGCGGCCACTGGCGATGACGGCGTAATCATCGACCTGTCACCCGAACGACCAAAGGCCCCGAAGGCCACGAGCGATAGCGGGCTGGGTGATCCCGGGGCTGGCGACGCCGTGACGGAACCCGCCTTGACGGGTGACTCCATCGAGACCGTGCCGGACTTCGACCCGGCCTTCGTCGCACCCGATTTTCAGGTCGTCGAACGGGCTCAGGGCGAACGAACGTCTGACGGCGCTCGGGTAGCTAAAGCGGGGGAACCCGACTCCAGCCTGCAGGCGAAGGACGACGAGCGTCGTCGGAACGCACCTCCGCGCGAAAGTCGTCCACGTCCTGCTGCGCCACGTGCGTCGGCCCCGGCTGCCGTCTCGACGTCACCAACCGCGGGTCTTGGCGACGGGACCGTCTCCGGCGAAGTGCTGGCCGCCGCGCAGCGTCTCGTCGGCGTGCGCACCCCCTTCGACGAAGCTCGTTTTCTCGCTCACCTCCTCAGCGCAGCCGACCTCGCGCTCGCGTCAGGGGACAGCGGCGAGACGTACATTCGGAGCGTTCGCGAGCAGCTCGCAGCCCAAGGAGGCGTGTTTGGTGCGGCCGGTAACCCCCGCGCAGGCGACCTCGTCTTCTTTGCGAACACCTTCGATCGCGACGCCGATGGGCGGCCTGACGACTGGTTCACGATGGCTGCCGTCGTCGAGTCCGTTACTGACGGAGACATCGTCTTCATCGGCGTGTTTCAGGGTGAAGTTCGGCGGATGCACATGAACCTGTCTCGGCCATCGGCCGCGGACGACGGGTCGGGAGAGCTCTTGAACAGCGCTCTTCGTGACCAGTCGCTGTCAGACCGTCCTTTCACCAAGTACCTCGCCGGCGAGCTCTTCGCGGAGTTCGGTCGCCTAGCCGATTGACCTCGGTGGAGGCCTCCTCCCCCTCCTTCTCAAAATCCTCGTCCGCAGCCACACTACCCCCGTGCAAGTCACCTTCATGGGGGAAGCGCTCGGGGCGCTCTGGATAGCCGTACCCGTCGCGGTGCTCTTCACCGTGGCCGAGGTGCTCTATCGGACAGGACGCGTCGAGGTGGAATACACCCGCAAGCTGACCCACCTTGGGTCGGGCGTCGTTGTCCTGTCCATGCCGTGGGTGGTGTCGACGCATTGGAGCGTGCTCGCGCTGTCCATCGGGTTCGTGGCAGTGCTGGTCCTGACGAAATGGTTGGGCTGGCTACCGTCGGTGCATGCCGTCTCTCGCAAGACGAGCGGCGCCCAGTACTACCCCATCGCCGTCTATGGGACCTACCTCCTCTCTGATGGTCGGCCCTTCTTCTACATGGTGCCCATGATGGTCATGGCGCTCGCCGATACGGGCGCCGCAGTCGTCGGACGTCGGCATGCCATCGTTCGTTATCGCGTCGTCGAGGACTTTCGCTCGCTCGGCGGGTCGCTGACCTTCTTCGGGCTCACCTTCGGCGTCGTCATCGTGGGGCTGTCGCTCGTCTCGCACGGACACCTTCCCACCGTGCTCATCGTCGCGCTGCTGACCTCGATGGTCGCCACGGCCGTCGAGGGGATCTCGGTGCGCGGCATCGACAACCTCCTCGTGCCCTACGCGACATGGCTCGTGCTCGACCGTACGCTAGGCGCCACCCGGGAGGGTTTGGGCGATTGGGTTCTCGGTGCCGCGCTCGTCTTCACACTCCTCATCATGACCTTCCGGCAGGCGCGGCTGACAGCGACGGGGTTCATGGCGGCCTTCGTCGCCGGGCTCCTCGCGTGGGGACTAGGCGGGCCGGTCTGGCTTGCGACCTTCTTGGTGCCCTATGTCGGGTTTGCCGGTTCGAGGCCCGTAACGCACTCGGACACCGAAGGCGATCTCGGCATCGTAGTGCCTGCATTCGTTGTCCCGCTGGCGCTCCTGCTCCTCCATACGCATCTGCCGCACCCGGCGCTGTACGTCCCTTTCCTCGGCGCCATCGCCGCGATCTCCGCCACCGGTCTCGCGGGCTTTCTGCGCAGCCGCTTCGCGTCCGCCGTTCTCGAAGGGGTTGGCGCCCTGGCGGGAGCTGCCGTGGCGTTCGTCCCCAGCCTAGTGCTCCCGTCCCCACTCGAGGAGCTGGGCGGCCTTAGCTCCGCGCTCGTCGTCGCCGTTGGCGCGGGGGCGCTCCTAGGTCCCGTCATCGCCCGGGCCTTGCTCCGCTCGGGAGCCTCCAAGGGCCTCGCTCGACTTGCAGGCGTGCTCATCGGCACAGCACCATCGGCGGTGTGGTGCGCTTTTCACCTCCATGGTTGATGTCCAGGCCCGGCCCTGGCCCCTTCTGGAGCGGCGGTTGACGCGTGGCCCCAGCACGCGCGGAATGTCTCCATGAACGCACTATCACCCCTGGAGCTCGCGCGTGACGCGGCGTTTCTTCGCTATGGACGCCTCCGCCGTTTCGAACACGGCGGTGCCGCTCTGGTCGCAGCGATTCACCCGACGTTTCCGACCGTTGGGACCATCGGCGACCTCGACGCCGACGTCCCCGAAGCGCTCCAGCCAATCCTCGGCGACGCCGAAGCGTGGCTAAAGGGCCAAGGTGTCCTCGAAGTACAGGGCCCCATTACGCGCCACACTTGGTATCCCTTCCGCGCGGTCACGGACGGCTGGGACGCGCTCCCTCGCCTCTCAGGCGAGCCCTGGAACGCGCCGTGGCTCCCAGGCGCTCTCGAAGCAGCCGGCTATGGCAGGCTCGTCGAGTCGGTCACGACGCTCACGCGCGAACTGGAGGTCATGAGCGCTGGCCTCTCGTCCAAACGCCGTCGCGCCGAAGCCGCGGGCTATCGCTTTCGGCCACTCGCGGGCTTGCCAGACCTCGAGTCAGTCCTCTCCGTCGTCAATCGGAGCTTCAAGTCGCCCGAAAACCACCTCTTCGCACCCATTGAGCTCGCTGAGTTCTTGCTGGTGCTCGGTGTCCTGCCCTCAGGCGCGACGAGCCCGGCCGCCGCGGGTGCCCTCTTGCAGTCGCTGCCCGGCGTGTGGCTGTGCGAGGCCCCGAACGGAGAGGTCTGCGGCTTCGTCTACGTGACGCTCGAAGGGCAAGGGCTCGGCAGCCTGAAGACGCTCGCAGTCCTACCCGAACACGCCGGCGCCGGCCTCGGTGGAGCGCTCGCCGCCGTCGCGCACGACGTTGGGCTGTCGCTCGGGCTGAGCGCCATGGCGCACACGCTCATGATCGTGGACGGCGCCGCGACCAGCCTCTCCTCGGTCGGGGGCTGCCCGGTCACTCGCCGTTATGCGGTCTACCGGAAGTTGCTTTGAACCTCGTCGCCATCCTCGAACGTCACGCCAAGGAGCAGCCGAGCAAGGCGGCGCTCATCCACCGTGATCGCTCGCTCGACTACCGTGGCCTGTACGGCCGAGTCCGCGCCTTTGCCCGTCTGCTCGAACGCCGTGGCCTTCGCGCTGGCAGCCGGCTGCTCGTCTTCGTGCCCATGAGCCTCGACCTCTATGTGGTCTTCCTGGGCGCGCTTCATCTCGGCGTCACCGTCGTCGTAATCGACCCCGGCATGGGGTTCGTTGGCGTCGAAGCTGCTGCTCGCCGCGCCAGTTGTGATGCGCTCGTGGCCCCTCGGTCCATCGCCTGGCTACGGTGGTTCTCTGCTCCCCTTCGTCGTATCCCCGTCGTCTTCGCGCTCCGACCCGGAGCCATGGCGGACCTCGTGCCCGTCGAGAGCGGCGCTCCCGCGCCGGTGGCTGCCGACGCGCCCGCCCTCCTCACCTTCACGAGCGGCTCCACCGGGGCGCCGAAGGGGGCCGTGCGGTCCCACGCGTTCCTCGTTGCGCAACACCACGCATTGCAAGAGGTCTTGGCGCTAGGTCCAGGCGACGTGGACATGCCAGCGCTCCCCATCTTCGTCCTCAACTCCCTCGCGGCCGGGACTACGTGCGTCTTGCCTCCGCTCCCGCGTCGCGTAGCGGACGTTGATCCCGCTGCCCTCGCCGAGACGATACGGCGGCACCGGGTGACGACCATCGAAGCGTCGCCGGTGCTCTTCGAGGCGCTGACACTCGCCGGGCTACGGCACGGCGGGCCTTTCGAGTCGGTTCGTGGCGCGTTCATGGGTGGTGCTCCCGTCCTGCCGTCGTTGCACCGCCGGCTTGAGCCGTGGCTTCCAAATGGCGACTCGGTCGTCGTCTACGGGTCGACCGAAGCCGAACCGATCAGCGCTGCGTCAGGAAGGCGCGAGGTCGCCGCCAGCGAGACGCTCTCCGCCTCGGGGCATGGGCTTCTCGTCGGACGCCCCGTGCAGTCTCTCCTCGCTCGTATCGATGGCGACGATGACCTCCTCGTGGCCGGCGCTCACGTGAACGAACGCTACTTCGATGATCCACCGGCGGAGGCCAGGCACAAGGTGCAGGACGAGCACGGACGGATCTGGCACCGCACCGGCGACGCCTGCCGCTTCGATGACGACGGACGTCTCTGGTTACTCGGACGTGTCGAACACGCATGCCGTGTCGACGGCGAGAAGGTCTACCCCACCGTCATCGAAGTCGCGGCACGGCTCATCGACGGCGTAGGCCAAGCGGCCTTCTTGCTCGACGGCTCCGAGGGTGTCCTGGTCGCGGACGGCCCGGGCGTGACCGACGCGCTGAAGCGTATTCACCCGGCCATCAGCCGGGTTGTCACCGTTCGCCGAGTCCCGACCGACCGTCGACACAACGCCAAGATCGACTACGCGACCCTTCGGCGACAGCTTCGGATGCCGGTATCTCCCCCCGTGTTGCCACCAAGCCCTGAGGGCCGGCCCACTCTGTAAAAGCCAACATTGTCGCCGCCCCGGTCATTGGGTATGGTGCGCACCCGCAACAGCTCGGTCATTGTTGACGGCCCGGTCGTCACGCTGGCGGCACCGCCTTACGCTCCTAGGAGGCTCCATGGTCCAGATCGTCATCTCGAACCTCGACGAGGCCCTGCTCTCGCGCCTCCGCGCGCGGGCTGTCCTTGCGGGTCGTTCGCTCGAAGAAGAAGTCCACGCGATCCTGGTTCAGGCGTCGTCCCTCTCCGAAGCGGAGAAGGGCAGCCTCGTCGACCAGGTCGCCAGCATGACGCGCGGTCCACAGCGCAACGCTGCCGATCTCCAGCGCGAGGACCGCGACCGATGAGCAACATCCTCCTCCTCGACACCGCCGTCGTCCTTCAGGCTCTCGTCGCCGGCGACGGGCAGTCCACCGCCAAGGCGCTCCTCGTCTCGGGGCGCGACCTCGTGGCGCCCGACACGCTCCTCGTCGAGCTCGCGCGCCTCGTCGCCCGCAAGCAAGCCAAGGGCGAGCTGACCGATGATCAGGCCTACGCCATCCTCGACGCGGTCCCGAACCTCGTCCGCTTCGTCGGTGTCAGCGGGTCGCTCGTGCGTCGTGCGTACGAGCTGTCGCGTGAGCTCGGGATCACGCCGGTCGACGGCGTGTTCATCGCCACCGCCGAGAGCCTCGGCGCGCAGCTCGTCACGAGCGACCTCGTCTTGCTGGCCAAAGTCCAAGGCACTGCGGCCGCTGAGCACCTCGCCGAGCTCGGCAGTCTGTAGCCCCTGACCCAAAGGAAGCACAATGAACCTGCATGTTCTCCGTTCGGTCTTGCTCGGCCTCGCCCTCCACACGAGCGCCTGCGCTACCGTTGCCCGCGACAAGTACGAGCTCGACGTCTCCGGTCTCAAAAAGCAGATCAAGGACCTCGAAGGCACGAACGCGACGCTCTATGGCGAGAAGGGCACCTGCAATCAGCAGCTCGAGCGTTGTCAGTCCGAGCTCACGGCCATGAAGAGCCAAGGCAAGGAGCTCGACGCGAACCTGACTAACGCCATCAAGCGCATCGAAGAGCTCGAAGCTATCGCGGCGGCCCAGAGCGCCGTCTTCGACAAGCTGCGTCAGCAACTCGATGGGCTCGTTCAGGCCGGAAAGCTGACGGTGTCGATCGTCCGCGGCCAGTTCACCGTGCAGATGGCGGACAAGATCCTGTTCGATTCCGGCAAGTCCGAGCTCAAGCAGGGCGGGCAGGAGACGCTCGCCGAGCTCGCCAAGATACTCGGGGGACTCCAAGGTCGAACCTGGCAGGTCTCGGGCCACACGGATTCGGACGGCGGTGATGACTTCAACTGGCGCCTCTCCGGCAACCGCTCCCGCGTCGTCGTGCAGTTCATGCTGGAGAACGGCATGCCGGCTGAGAGAGTCAGCTTCGCGGGTTACGGCAAGTTCGCGCCGACCGCGCCCAATGACACGCCGGAGAACAAGACGCTGAACCGCCGCATCGAGATCGTCCTGATCCCCGACCTCGACGCGCTCCTCGCCCCCTTCCAGAAGCGCTAGGGACGACCCACTCATGCTCCAAGCCGTCGGCGTCGAGAAGCGGTACGGCGAGAAGCTGCTCTTCGAGGGGCTCGTCTGGCAGATCGGCCTCAAGGAGCGGATTGGGCTGGTCGGCCCAAACGGCGCTGGTAAGAGTACTCTCCTCAGTATTCTAGCGGGCCGGCTCGAGCCCGACGCTGGCAGCGTCATCATCCCGAAGACCATCCGCCTCGGGCTGCTCGCACAGGATCTGTCGTTCGACTTCACTCGTACCGTCCTCGCCGAGGTGTTGCGCGCGAGCGAAGAGCTGCAGTCGCTCTCCGTTGCCATCGCAGACGCGGAGCAGAAGCTCGAGAGGGACGACGCGTCGGCCACCGAGGCCACGCTGGAAGAGTACTCGCGATTACGTGACCGCTTCGAGCGTCTCGGCGGCGACACAATCGAGGTTGAGGCCAAGCGAGTGCTCGGTGGCCTCGGTTTTCGCGACGACCAGCTTCAGGACCCTGCCGTCCGCTTCTCGGGTGGCTGGCGCATGCGCATCGCGCTCGCCCGCCTCCTGGTGTCACGCCCCGATATCCTCATGCTCGATGAGCCGACCAACCACCTCGATCTCGAGTCGTTGGCGTGGCTCGAGGGCTACATCGCGAGCTATCCGGGGACCGTGGTCACGGTCTCCCACGACCGCACATTCTTGAACCGGACCGTCAATCGAATCGCCGAGATCGGGCCTTTTGGCGTCAAGGTCTACGTGGGCAACTACGAAGACTGGCTCGTCGCCCGGGAACGCGAGCGCGAGCTCATCGAGAAGCGTCAGGGCGAGCAGGCCGCCGAGATCGAGCGCATCGAGCGCTTCATCGATCGCTTCCGATCCAAAGCCACCAAGGCGGCCGCGGTCCAGAGCCGGGTGAAGCAGCTCGAGAAGATCGACCGTATCGAAGTCGGGCCCGTCGCCAAGAAGATGCGGGGCTTCCGCTTCCCGCAGCCACCCCGGTCCGGCCGCATCGTCGCCGAGCTCAAGGGCGTGCGTAAGGCGTACGCGGAGAAGGTCGTGTACGACGGCTTGAACCTGGCGGTCGAGCGGGGCCAGCGCATCGCCCTCGTCGGTGTCAACGGCGCCGGGAAGTCGACCCTGCTC
>CANMLD010000008.1 GCA_947498315.1 Pseudomonadota bacterium
CGCGACCTCCTCTTCCTCCACTGGCGCTTGCCTGCGGACGTCGTGCGCCCACTCGTGCCAGCGTCGCTCGAGCTCGATCTTTGGGACGGTGATGCCTGGATTGGGCTGGTGCCCTTCACGATGCGCGACGTGAGCCCTTGGTGGTCTCCTTCGGTTCCATGGATCTCCAACTTCCACGAACTGAACCTGCGCACCTACGTAAAGGGTCCGCGGGGCGCTCCCCCCGGCGTCTGGTTCTTCAGTCTGGAGGCTGCCCGGCTGGCGGCGGTCGTCATCGCTCGGATGGGATGGTCCCTGCCCTACTTCTGGGCGTCGATGCGGCTGGAGAAGGAAGGCGACCACGTCCGGTATCGGAGTCGGCGGCGCGGCCCCGGGGGGCATGCGAACTTCGTCGGCGAATACACCCTCGGCGCTCCACTCGCGCCCCCGCTTCCCGGCAGCCTCGAGTTCTTCCTCGTAGAGCGGTACGTGCTGTATGCAGGGGGCCCGACTGGACCCATGCGCTCGGGGCGGGTCCATCACGCGCCCTACCCGCTCCGGGCGGTGACGCTCGGACCTCTCGAAGAGTCTATTCGTGCGGCCTCCGGCCTTGGGAGCGACGGGCCGCCGAGTCATGTCGTCGCCTCGACAGGCGTAGACGTGGACATCTATCCGCTGGAGATCATGAATGCTTCCACCTGAACCCGGGCGTGTCCCGAGAACGGAGGAAGAGCTGCTAACGCGGGTACGCATGCTCGCCGGCTACACCATCGGACAGCTGGCCGAAAGACTGGGACGAAAGGTCCCGGAAGAGACGCGGCGCGCGAAAGGCTTCTTTGGGCAGCTGCTCGAACCCGTCCTAGGGGCGACGGCCTCATCGCGATCGACGCCGGACTTCGAGCGTCTTGGGGTCGAGATGAAGACCGTCCCGATGAGCAAGGTCGGGGTCCCGCTCGAGTCGACCTACGTCTGCACCGTCGGCGGCGCTGGACTCGAGACGCGGGGCGACCTCGACTGGGGGACCTCGCGAGTCCGCCACAAGCTCTGCCGCGTGCTCTGGGTGCCCATTCAAGGTGATCCGACCATCCCGCTGGCGGACCGGCGCATCGGCGCGGCCGTGCTCTGGACTCCAGACGAGAACGAAGAGCAGCTGCTGCGGCGGGACTTCGACGAGCTGATGGAGTACGTGCGCCTCGGCCGCTGGCAGGAGCTCACGGGCCACCTCGGGGCGGTACTGCAGGTCCGCCCGAAAGGAGACAGTGGGGGCGCCCAAGCGTGGGGCGTCGACGACGAGGGGCGACGAGCGAAGATCCCGGCACGCGGCTTCTACCTACGGCCGGCCTTCACCGGCGGGGCCATTCGCAATGCCTTGAACCGATCTCGCCAGACGCCCTCCGCCTGAATCGTCGGCAGCCCGGCGACTCATTGTTCTGGCCTGCCGACGATGGGACTCCGCCAAGGCGGGCCGTGACGGAACACAGAGGGACGCTTCGAGGGAGTCGCTAGGTGGAGGCTTCCGACCGCGGCTCAGACGGCTTCAAGTCGATGATCTCGAGCTGCAAGGTCGGCCGCTGGTCGAAGTCGTTGAAACGGGCGCGGTAGGCGACGTCGACGAGATCGCCCGGGAGCGGGCACCTCTCGCCAATGCGGAAGGCGATGGCCGGTAGGGTGAGCCCACCTTCCTGCAGGACGAGCCGAAAGTGCTCGCCCGTCTTGCCGGCCTGGCGGCGCTCCACGACACGGACATCGTGCGACGCGAAGACCGGCTCAGGGTTGCCAGCGCCAAAGGGCGCGAGCGCCGTGAGCTGTTCGATGAACTCGCTCGTGATCTCGGCAAAGCCCAGGACGGCGTCGATGTTGATCGACGGCGTCAGCGAGGCCTCGGGGGTGAGCTCCCGGGCGGCGGCGGCGAAGGCGGCGCGGAACGCCGGCAATTGCGCAGGGTCGATGGTAACGCCGGCGGCGTGGGCATGGCCACCGTACTGAATCAGAAGGTCCGAACACCGCTCGAGCCCGGCTAACACGTCGAAGCCGCTGATGGACCGGAGGCTCCCTTTGCCAACGCCGTCGACGAGCGCGATGACGGCCGCGGGCCGGTGGAATCGCTCGACGATGCGGGCCGCGACGATGCCGGCAACGCCAGTATGCCAACCCGCGTCCCAAAGGACGTACGCGGGGGCATCTTCGCCCTGCTCTCGCAACGCCTGAGAGATGGCTTCAGCCTCGATAGACTCCTGAATGGCTTTGCGTGCCCCGTTCTCTTCATTGAGCTCGGCCGCGATCGCCTGCGCGACCGTGGCGTCGAGTGTCGTCAGGATCTCGAAGCCCTTCATGGGGCTCGACAGGCGACCCGCCGCGTTGAGCCGCGGCGCCATATGAAAGGCGACGCCACCGCCCGTCACGGCGCTTTGTTTCAGACTCACCGTGCGCAGCGCGCGCACCCCAGGGGACTTGGCGCGTTCGATACGAGGGAGGCCAGCGTGGACCAGCATGCGATTGAGACCGCGGAGCGGGACAACGTCAGCGATGGTGCCAATCGCCACGAGGTCGAGTAGGTCGCGAACGTCCGGCTCGGCGCTCTCGAGGAAGTCGCCCCGGCTGCGCATCGCCGACCGCAGCGCCACCGCCAGGTGGAACGCGAGACCTGCTGCGCACAAGTCCTTGAATGGGAAAGAACATTCGGGGTGGTGTGGGTTGATGGTCGCAGAGGCGGGCGGCAGCTCGCCTCGAGGGAGACGGTGGTGGTCGACGATGATGACATCGACGCCACGCTCGCGAGCCATGCGGATCGGCTCGACCGCGCTGATGCCGCAATCGACGGTGATGACGAGCTTCGCGCCTTCGTCGATGAGCTCGCCGAGTCGGTCGGGGTTGAGACCGTAGCCGTCTCGAAAACGATCCGGCAAGAAGACACGGGGCGTGACGCCAACGGAGCGGAAGAAGCGGAAGAGCACGCTCGCCGCCGTCATGCCGTCGACGTCGTAGTCTCCGTAAATGACGATGGGATCGTCTTGCTCGAGGGCGTCGAGGACCAAAGTGGTCGCCTCGGCCATCCCACGGAGACCACGCGGATCTTGAAGCTCGGACAGCTTGGGCGCCAGGAAGGCGCGCACGTCGTCGGCACTCAAAACACCACGATTGACGAGGAGGCTAGTGACGGTTTGGGGGAGGCCGGTCGCGGCGGCCAGCGACGAGGCGGCCTGCCCACCGGGCGCGCGGACTCGCCAAGTGCGGATCACGCGGTGGTCGTCTGCTGCGTGTCGGTGCGGCTCAGTGCCTTGGCCTTGCGGGCCGCGAGCCAGTTCTCGGAGTAGAGCGTGAAGGGCACGGCGACGGCAATCGACGAGTAGGTCCCGATGATGATACCGAAGGTGAGCGCGAAGGCGAAGTCGAAGATGAACCCGCCGCCGAGGACCATGAGCATCGTGGTGACGATGAGCGCTGAACCACCAGTCAAGACGGTACGGCTGAGCGTCTCGTTGATCGAGAGGTCGATGAGCTCGGTGAGACCCATGCCCTTCATCTTCTCCATGTTCTCGCGGATACGATCATAGACCACGATGGTGTCGTTGATCGAGTAGCCGATGATAGTCAGGATGGCCGACACGATCGGCAGGGTGAACTTGAGCCCGAGGATCGAGAAGAGGCCCAGGGTGAGGATGGCGTCGTGGATGAGCGAGATGACCGCGCCTGGGCCGAAGCGGAAGTCGAAGCGGAGACCAACGTAGATGACGATGCCGACGATGGAGTAGAGCAGCGCGAGCATGCCCTTCGAGAAGAGCTCGGCGCCGACGCTGGCGCTGACGGCCGTGGCGGAGTCGACGACGACACTGTCCTTGTTGAAGGCATTGATCAGGGCCTCTTCGACCTCAGCCTGAAGCTGCTGAAGGTTGACGGTGTAGCTGCGGTCGGTGCGCTGCTCGAGAGCGGTCTTCTTCTGAGCTTCGTGGGCCGCGTAGGCGTTGTCGTAGTCGTCGTCGGCGATCTTTTCACCGGCCTGCGTGCGCTCGGCGACCGTCAGGTTGTATTCCTTGAAGAACTCCATGTCGAAGGCACGTTCTTCTTCGGAGATGACCTCGGCCTGAGGGAATCCCGCCGCCTTGACGATCTCGAGGATCGACGCCTTCGTCGGGTTCACGGGCGCCGCTGTGGCCAGCGTCAGCATGAACTTGTCGGTCTCTTCGGGACGCTCGATACGGTCCGCACCGACGCCAGCCTTGATCGCGGCGATGACCTCAGTGGCTTTCGCCTCGGTCATGAGCGACGTGAGCTCGGTGTAGATCTGGAACTTCTCGACCTTACGGCCTTGAGCGTCCGTGTCGCCGACGTTGAATCCCTGAACTTCGATCTGACCGGCGTCGCCACCGGTCTTCTCCTTGATCAGGTTGCCGAGAGTCTCCCGGATCTTGTCGGGCGTAGCACCCGAGTTTTCGGTGAAACCGACGATGAGCTTCGTGCCCCCCTTGAAGTCGATACCGAGGTCGAGACCGCGGACGGCGAGGGCGCCGAGGCAGACGACGGTGGCGACGAGGCTCCCGAAGACGAAGGTCTTGGCGTTGGCCATCCACGCGAACGTGGTGCCAGGCTTGATGGGCTCGCGGAACTTGGGCTGCATGGCGTGCCTCAGATGCTCACGTAGTCGAACTTCTTAGAGTGGACTAGCCAGTGGAAGACCATGCGGGTCACCACGACTGCGGTGAACATGGTGGAGGCGATGCCGGCGACGAGCGTCACCGCGAAGCCGTAGATAGGACCCGTCGTAAACACCAGCATGATGAAGCCAGCGAGCGCGGTCGTAAGGTTTGAGTCGAAGATGGTCCAGAAGGCCCGGTCGTAGCCGAGCTCGAGCGCCGCTCGGAAGGACTTTCCGGAACGCAGCTCTTCGCGAATACGCTCATTGATGAGCACGTTGGCATCGACGGCCATACCGATGGTGAGGACGATGCCGGCGATGCCGGGGAGCGTCAGCGTCGCGTTGAAGCTGATGAGCATCGCGAGGAGAAGGAGGATGTTGACCACCACCCCGACCATCGCAATGGCTCCCGCCATTCGGTAGATGTAGACCATGAAGATGATCACGCCGAGCGTGCCTACCGCGGCAGCGAGGACGCCCTTGTCGATCGAGGCCTGCCCAAGGGATGGTCCAACCGAGTGGTCATGAACCTTGTGGACCGGAGCGCGGTAAGCGCCGGTGGTGAGAACGGTGACGAGAGCCTGCGCCTCGCGGACGGCATCGCGGCCCGCCGTGCGACCGAGATCGATACGGCAGCGACCGCCGGTGATGGGCTCCTTGATGTTCGGAGCGGACTTCACTTCGTCGTCGAGCATGATGGCGAGGCTCTTCTGGACGTTCTCGGTCGTCAGGCCGCCGAAGTCCTCAGCACCTTGGCCGTCGAAGTCGATGCTGGCGTAAGGGATGCCGTTCTCGTCGTAGTTCACCATGGCGCGCGTAATCTGATCGCCACCGATGGTCACGCTGCGCTCGTTTCCGGTGCCCTTGCCAATCCGCATGTTGCGGACCACGTGGACCGTGCTCCAACCCTTGCTGACTTCGCTCTGACCCTGGGTCTCGGTGAGCTCTTGGAAGCCGACCATGTTGTCGTCGGAGACGAGCGGGCCCTGACCGCTCTTGGTGCGCTTCTCGTCGACCCACCGAAGGAACGAGAGCAGCTCGCTCTTGCGCTGCGCGGTGAGGTTGCCGTCCTTGATCTCGAGTGTAATCGCCTTGCCTTGGTTCTCAGCCTTGAAGGTGGCGAGATCGCCGCCGAGGCCGGCCATGGGATTGGCGTCGCTCGCCACGAGGCGGAACGTCAACTGGGCGGTCTGGCCAATCATGCCGCGGACGAGATTCATCTTCGATTTCTCGACGCCCGGGAGCTGGACATCGATGTCCGATTCACCGGCGCGGCGAACGTCGGGCTCGACGAGCCCGAAGGCGCTAATGCGCTTCCGAATGATGTCGAGGGTTTGCGCGACGATCTCGTCCTTGAGTCGCTTGCCCTCGTCGTAGCGGAGGACGAGCTCGATGGTGGAGTCGGTCGTGGTGCCGATGTCGAACTTCGAGTCGACCCACTGCTCGACGAAGGAGGTACCGACGGCCTTGATGACCGGCTTCAGCTCGTCGCCGAGGGTGAGGCGGACGGTCGTGTAGTCGATGCGCTCGAAGGTGACGAGCTTGCGAAGGCGCTCTAGCTCTTTTGGATCGACGGAGTCGAGGTCCTCGATCTTGCCGAGCTGCTGCGCGATCAGGCGATCGCGAAAGAGGTTCGCCACCTTCCAGGTGTTGTCACCGATCGCTCGCTTCACATCGACCGTGTAGCGCAGCTCGAGGCCGCCCTGCAGGTCGAGGCCATAGCTCAGTCGCTTCCAACTCTCTGGAAAGACCTTGCCCAGCCCGATGGACGGGAGCGTGTAAATGATGGCCAACAGGACGACTATTCCTGTCAGGATTGGCTTCCACTGTCGCTTCTTGTTCATCGCGTCTTTCCGGGCTCCGGTGCGTTACTTCTTGGCGAGTTGGGGCTTGGCGTCGGTGTCTGCCTTTGGGCCGGCACCATCACCTTGTCGACGCGCGACCTGGGCCTTCAGCACCTTGATCTGCGTGTCTTTGGCGATCTCGATTACGACGGCGAGGTTGGCGTCGTCGAAGCCGACGATCTTTCCGAAGATGCCGCTCTGGGTGATGACCGAGTCACCGCGCTGAAGGCTCTCGACGAGCTTATTGTGCTCCTTCATCTGCTTGTTCTGCGGACGGATCAGAAATAGCCAGAAGAACACGAAGATGAGGCCCATCATGACCATCGTCGTGCCGATACCGGGTCCCTGCTGAGCCGGCGCACCACCTTCGACCGGCGCGCCACCGGCTGCCGGTGCCGCAGCGGGAGCGGACGACGGGAGGCCGGCTTGGGCGAAGACGGGCTGGAAGGTCGGGCTGAAGGAGGCGAGCTCGCTAGCGAGCGCCGCAGGGCCAGGGCCGACCGCGAGCGTCAGGGTAGTGAGGGCGCTGATGAAGCTGAGCATGCAGGTCCTGTCTCGGATGTCGGCGCCGCAGAATCGGCGCCTATGAGTCGGAGCCGAGGTGCGGCGCGGTCGGACTTCGGGGCTGCGCACCGGGAAGTCTTGGAAACTGCTCCAGATTTCGGCTATGGGCGGGAAATCGGGAGCGGGAGGGATACCACCGGACGCACCCGTGGTCAATCGAATCGTCGTCGGAAAACGTGTCGGAGGCCTTGGGCGAAGCCCACACGGGTCACGTCGGCAAGCCCACACGGGTCACGTCGGCAAGCCCACACGGGTCACGTCGAGATGGCCACCGTTCGCCCGCCTTGAGAGCGACGTTCGAGGAAGGTGCTTCGGAAGGCCGCGTAACGCCCTTCGAGGATCGCGGCCCGGGCTTCGCGCATCGTCTCGAGATAGAAGGCGAGGTTGTGAGTAGTGATGGCCATGAGCGCAAGGATCTCGCCGGAGCGATAGAGGTGGTTCAAGTAGGCTCGTGAGAAACGAGCGCACGTCGGGCACCGGCACTCCGAATCCAGAGGGATGTCCGCGTTCTGGTGTGCCGCGTTCTTCACGAGCAGGTTGCCATCTCGAGTGAAGGCCATGCCGTTACGCCCGTTTCGCGTGGGCATGACGCAGTCGAACATGTCGACGCCAAAACCGACACAGTTGACGAGGTCTTCGGGTGTGCCAACGCCCATGAGATAATGAGGCCGTTCTGGCGGAAGGAGCGCAGCCGTGTGCTCGCAGGCTTCGTACATGTCCGGGATGGGCTCACCGACCGACAGCCCTCCAATGGAGAACCCGTCGACATCGAGGCCACCGAGGTCTTCGACGTGACGAGTCCGTGCCGCTTTGTCGGTGCCACCCTGGACGATGGCGAAGATGGCTCCGCGCTTCCGGGCAGCAAGGCAGCGTCGCGCCCACGCCGAGGTGAGCTTCATGGCTTCGGCGAGCTGCTTCGGCGTACAGGGGAGCGGCGGGCAGACGTCGAGCGGCATCATGATGTCGCTGCCGAGCGCTTCCTGGACGGCCACCGTCGACTCGGGGGTAAACTCGAGCAGGCGCCCGTCGAGATGACTACGGAACCGAACTCCGTCCGGGTGCAACTTCCGGAGTTTGCCGAGACTGAAGACCTGGAAACCGCCGGAATCCGTCAGAATGGCACCGTTCCACGCCATCATCTTGTGGAGCCCACCGAGCGCTTGAACGCGTTCGTGCCCCGGTCGATTGAGAAGGTGATAGGTGTTGCCGAGGCAGATAGAGGCCCCGATGGCCGAAAGCGTGGCGGGATCGACTGCCTTCACGGTGCCGGCCGTCCCGACGGGCATGAAGCACGGCGTCGCGATCTCGCCACGGGGCGTCTGGAGCACTCCGGCGCGAGCGTTCGTAGTGGGATCGGTCGCTTCGATACGGAAACCAAGCCACGGACTGCATGCGGACTCGCTCATTGGGGACTCACTTTCGCTCATGCATAACTCGATTCCAAAGGCTGCTGCCGGCTCAGCCGGCGCATCCACTAGGCCTGCCCCGGGGCGATCAGCTGTCAGCCCCAGCGCCGGTGGTCCGCTCCGGCCCCAGACGGCCGAGCCTTCACGGCGGCTCGAAGTCCCGTGATTGTTGCCCGGCTGACCACTGACCGCTGATAGCCGGGCGTCAGCTCCGGCCCCAGACGGCCGAGCCTTCACGGCGGCTCGAAGTCCCGTGGTTGTTGCCCGGCTGACCGCTGACCGCTCATCGCCCTGCGTCAGCTCCGGCCCCAGACGGCCGAGCCTTCACGGCGGCTCGAAGTCCCGTGGTTGTTGCCCGGCTGACCGCTGACCGCTGACCGCTGATAGCCCGGCGTCAGTGGCGGTTGAAGCCGGCGGCGCCGGCGCTGGGCCTGACTGCTCACCGTGGCCGGGGGCAATCCCCGCTGCGATGAACATGGCGTCTCCGTACGAATAGAACCGGTAGCGGCGCGCTATGGCGGTGACATAGGCCGACTTTGCGGCGGCCATGCCGGCGAAGGCGCCGACGAGTGCGAGCAGGCTCGAGCCGGGGATGTGAAAGTTGGTGAAGAGAGCGTCGACGGCACGGAACTCGTAGCCCGGGGTCAAGAACAGGCGCGTCGCCCCTCGGAACGAGTTGCAGCGCAAACCGTCCGTCGCAAAGGAGGCCGCCGTCTCGAGCGCACGAACCGAGGTAGTTCCTACGGCGACGACCCGCCTAGCGGCGTTGACGAGCGCGGCCGTGCTCTCTGGCACATGCATGAGCTCTTCATGCATGACGTGATCTTCGACCCGCTCGGCCTTTATGGGGCGGAAGGTGCCCGGTCCGACATGCAACGTGAGGGTGGTGACCTCTGCGCCTCGAGCGCGAATCGCCGCCAGGAGCGCCTCGGTGAAGTGCAGGCCGGCCGTCGGTGCCGCGACCGCGCCTGGAACACGCGCGAAGACGGTCTGGTAACGCTCGGCGTCGGACGCTTCTGGGAGGCGTTCGAGGTAGGGGGGAAGCGGGATCTCGCCCGCGGCGTCAAGGATGTCGGCGATAGGGGTGTCGGCTTCGATGACGACCAGGCCGTCGCCGAGGTTGTGGACGACCCGAGCCGACCCAGGAGCGCCGTGAGGTTCTTCACCGTTGCGCGGGCGCTTATAGAACGACAGGGTCGTGCCAGCTTTAAGCGCCTTACTCGATTTGTACATCGCAGTGGCCCTGACCGAGAGCTCGCCTCCCGGAAGCCCAGCGCCATCGGACAGAACCAGAAGCTCGACACGTCCGCCACTCGACTTCTTCGCAAAGATGCGGGCGGGGCGAACTCGCGTGTCGTTGAACACCCAGACATCGCCGGGCCGAACCAGCTCGATGATGTCGTTCACTGTGCCCAGGTCGCGGCTCTTCCCGCTCGTGCGATCGAGCCCGAGGAGGCGAGATGCGCCGCGGATGGCCGCAGGGTGGCGGGCGATGAGCTCGTCAGGAAGTTCGTAGTCGAGTTCGGAGATGTCCACGCTGTCCTGTGGTCTGCCCCTTTGGGGGCGGTCGTCGTGTGGTCAGGTCGCTTCGCTGGGGTACCCGTCCAGCGCCTTCGGCAGGCTCACTCGCGGCTCAGGTGCCTCTTTGATGTCCGTTGCGAGCGTTCGCTCTCCATCAAGCTCCGAGTGGGTCACCCGTTGCCCCACGTCCGCTCTAGCCCTTCATAGAGTCGTTCGCGAACGCGCTCCTTCTGGCGTGCCTTGTAGGCGTCATGGCTCGCGGCCGTGTTGCGCTCGTTGTTCTGCCACGTCGTTAGGTCGTAGATTTGGAACTCGGCGTTGACGAACACCATGCGACCGAGTCCCCCGAGGTGCGAGTGCTCGGGGCGAGCGACGACATCGTCCACTCGAACCGGCACGTCAACCACGAAGTTGATCATGCGGAACTCGTCGGCCGAACATTCGTTGATGTCTCGCGTGAGCGGGTCTTCGCGTTCGAGATCCAAACGAAACTGGAGTCCGCCGAGCCACGGGCGTAACCGCGGGATGGTTCGGGCGAAGCTCGAAAAGTCGATGAGGTTGTTGCTGCTCTCCTCGGGGATCACGTGATTGTAGGGGACGAGCAGGCGCGTCATCGCTGCGAGCACGGACGGGAGGTCGCTGCGTTGCTCGACGAGAACACGGAAGCGAAGGCGATCGAGGATTTGAGCAGCCGTGGCGCGTCGCTTGGAGAGCAGCTTGGTGATGGTGCTGTCGCGCGCCTTTCGACTCATGTCGAAGCGGAGGATCGGGAGCCCTTCCAGTTGGAGACGACGCATGGAGTCGCCTACGCGTGCTTCGACACGGGCGAACACCTCGACTTCGGGTAGCGCCAATGCCAGACGAAGCTCCCTGGCCTCTAGGTGATTCATCGTATGGACCAGCTTCAGCAGAATGCAGGCCGTGCGCTGTTCGGCGATGTCGCCCGGATCGGTCGCACGGCGTGAAGCCACGAGGAAGGGCCACTCCAGCGTGTCGGGCTCCGAAAGAGAGAGCGGCACGTCGAGGTCGAGCTCGCTTCGGAGATAACTGGCAGCCTCCTTGAGGAGCGCCCGTACCCGCTGCTGATCGGCCACATCAGCGACGTCGTGACCGTTCACCTCGAGGAACTCTCGTACGTCCTCGGCGCTCTCGAAACCGAGACGGTACCAGTCGATGACGGAGCCGCCTCGCAGGATGAGCCGAACTCGCTCCAAGAAATCGAGGGTCCAGCCGGCCAACCGGGGCTCTCGAAGATACCCGTCGACGGGCCCAGTTTCGAAAACGACGTGCTCGCCTAACACGGGCGCGCCGTCGAGAGATGCCGCTTCGCCTTGCATCGGGACGTTCGTTGACGCCGACGCAGGCTCTCTCGAAGCCGTGAATTCGACGGGCATCGAGCCATCTCTGGGGGGCTGGGCTGGTTGTGCAGACTCGGTCAAGGTGATATCCATGAAAGGGTTCGTCCGCGAGTCTACCTGGGTCACGGACGCGCCGCAAAGCTCGGGCCAGAGCCGAACGCCCTCGCCCTCGAAGAACCAAACTCAGTCGCCGGTGCGTTGTGACCGGCGGGCCATCGAACCGAGCATAATGCGGGTGCCCGCACGAGCCGGGGACCCTCAGTCGTCACGGAGGAACTTCAGCGCATGAAGCTGCATTGCGAACAGTGCGGAACCCACTTTAACGTCAGCGACGACCGCGTACGCGGCGAGGGCCGCGTCTTCAAGTTCAGGTGCCGGAACTGCGACGCGATCATCACCTTCCACGGGGCTGGCGGCGGCGCACCTCAAGCGGAGGCATCGTCGGAAGCGACCTGGTACTACGTTCTCGAGGGACAGCAGAATGGGCCGGTTCCGCTCTCGGCTGTGCGCGACGCCGTGGCGGCGGGCATGGTGACTGCAGACACCTATGTCTGGCGGGCCGGGATGGAGAACTGGTTGCCGCTCAAAGACGTCGAGGAGCTCGCTTCTCTTCGTCCCGACGAGCTGTCCGATGACGCGGTACGACGTCTCGATACGGCTGAAGCGGTGGCCGCCGTCTCGGGCAGCCACCTGCTCGCCAAAGACTCGGGAGCAGGGCAACGCGCCAGTGTGGCGAGCGCTTTCGCTGGTGAGTCGACGGCAGCAGCTGAACCGGCGGCACGGGAAACGGCGCCTCCCGCCCCGTCGGCAATCGACGGCACTCTCGACCGCTTGTTCGTCGGCGACCTTCAGAAGGAAGGAGCCAGAAGCGCACAAGCGGCGAAGCCCGCCGCGCAACCGTCCGGCGGTGACATGTTCGGACCGGCCCCGGTGGAGGACGACGACGACTCGGGCGACGTCTTCAGCTCCACGAGCAAGCGTGGCTCGAAGAGTGGCAGCTATCAACGGCACGATAACTCGGTGCTCTTTTCTCTCCATGATCTCGATGAGAAGAAGGGTGGCGGAAGCGCGTCGGCCAAGAAGCGTTCGCCCTCGGCACTGGTCGCGCCGCTTGCGAGCTCGGCCTCGTCGCCCCTCGGCGGTGACTCTGGGCTAATCGACATCCGATCGTTCTCGAAGAAGAAGAAGGACGACAAGAGCGGCGACCTCTTCGGCGACCTGTCCATCCCGGCGGGTGCGCCTCGCCCGGATCCGATCCCCCTCGCTACTGGTCGGGCTTCAGTGCCGATCCTGGCCAGAAAGAAGAAGGGCAGCGGCGGGATGATTGCCGGCATCATCTTGGGGGCCGTTGCTATCGCGGGTGGAACAGCCTTCGCCGTCATCCAGTTCACCAAGGACAGGACGCCCGCGCCAGTCGCACAGGTCGTCGTAGCGGCCGCGCCTGCGGCGCCTGCCGCGCCTGCGGCCGCACCTGCGGTGCCTGTCGCGCCAGCGGCGGCTCCAGCGGCACCCGTCGCGGCAGCACCGGTTGCCGCGCCAGCAGCGCCAGCGGCACCGATCGCCCCGGTCGCTGTGGTTCCAGAAACGCCTGTGGCGCCAGCGGCGGTCGGGACAGCCCCGCCGGCAGCCGAAGGCGCTGCCCCGACCGCTCCTGCAGTCGCGCCGACAGAAGTCGCCGCGGCTCCAGTTGCTCCAGTCGAGCGGAAGGAGCTGACACCCGAGCAGAAGAAGAAGGCGGAAGAAGCCCGGAAGAAGCGCGAGGAGGAGAAGAAGGTTGCCGATACGGCGAAGGCTGCCGCGAAGGCTGCCGCTGCCGAGAAGGTGGTGGAAGCTCCGAAAGCGCCACCAGCCATCGATCCGAACAAGCTGCTCGGCGAGACGGTCGCCGTGGCTCCGAAGCCAGAGGTGTCTATAGACTCGGGCGACGGCGGTGACCTGCCTGACTCGCTCACGACCCCCCAGGTGAACAAGGTCGTGAAGGGTGCAGGCGGGCGCATCCGCAGCTGCGTCACGGGCGCGGGGGAGAGCAACGTCACAGTGACCGTGGCTTTCACCGTCACGCCCGCCGGCGGCGTGACTGGCGTCAGCGTGAGCGGCACGGGCGCTACGTCGTGTGTCTCGGGCGCCATCTCGTCGCTGAACTTTCCAAAGAGCAAGAACGGGCGCTCTGCCCGAATGCCTTTCACCATCAAAGAGTAGCGGCGACGTCGCGGCCTTGACGAGCTTGACGCATGCCCCATCGAAGATGCCAGTGGGCGGCCTACGGTACAGCCGCGGCGGCCCACAGCCGTCGGCTTTCACTCCCTTCGCGCCCGACCCCTGAATCCAAATCCGCCCCCCGCGACCATTGCGCGGCGTCCCGAGAGAGGCCACTGCATGACGTCACCAACCGATCCGAAAGCGCCGACGCTGGACCAAGGCGCCCCCGACGCTCCTCAGAAGAACCGTCTTCGGGTGCTCGTAGACGACCTCGAGCGTCGACTAGCAGACGTGGCGCTGATGGGCGGCGTCGACAAGATCGAGAGGCAACACGAGCGCGGCAAGATGACGGCTCGCGAACGCATCGAACACCTGTTCGATGCAGGCTCGTTCATGGAGTTTGGCGCCCACGCGACATTCCACGTCGGCAACGAAGAGGTGAAGGGCGTTCGGGCGCCGGCCGATGGCGTCATCACGGGGACAGGTCGCATCGACGGACGGCTGGTCGCGTGCGCGGCGTACGACTTCACTGTGCTGGGCGGCTCCATCGGTACGACCGGCGAGGTCAAGGTCACGCGAGTGCGCGAGATTGCGCTCAAGCAGCGGATCCCGATTGTTTGGCTCATCGACTCCGGTGGTGCTCGGCTTCACCCTTCCGGCGGGCTGAATCAGGCCTCGACCATCGCGTTGTTCTCTGACTCCGGCTATTTGTTTCGCGAACAGGTCCACATGTCGGGCGTCGTGCCTCAAGTGGCCGCGATGGTTGGTCCGGGTGCTGCGGGGACCGCCTACATCCCTGGGCTCGCTGACTACGTCCCGATGGTACGCAAGACGTCGTCGATGGCCCTTGGTGGTCCGGCGCTCGTGAAGGCGGCGGTCGGAGAGGAGATCAGCGAGGAAGAACTCGGAGGTAGTCGGGTCCACAACGAAGAGTCCGGGGTCGCTGACAAGGAGGTGAAGTCGGACGCCGAGTGCCTTGCCAGCATTCGCACCTTCCTCTCCTTCCTGCCGCAAAACTGCACCGAGAAGCCGCCCCGTCGTCCCTACTCGGCCCCGTCCTCGGAGCGGCTCCCGGACGCGATCCTCGACATTCTGCCCGACAGCCCGAAGGGCAGCTACGACATGAAGAAGCTCGTGGAGATGCTCGTCGATGACGGCGACCTCTTCGAGATGAAGCCGAAGTGGGCGAAGAACTTGCTGACGTGTTTCGCGCGCATCGGCGGCTTCCCGGTTGGCGTCGTAGCGAACAACCCGAAGTACCTCGGTGGCGTCCTCGACGTCGACGCGGCGGACAAAGCGGCTCGCTTCATCACGCTATGTGACGCGTACAGCGTGCCCCTCGTGTTCCTCCAAGACGTCCCAGGCTTCATCATCGGGTCGAAGATGGAGCGCCAGGGCATCATCCGACACGGCGCCAAGATGCTCTTTGCGGTCGCCGACGCCACAGTCCCGAAGCTCACGGTCGTGGTCCGAAAGGGCTACGGCGCGGGCTACTACGTGATGGCGGGACGCGCCTACGAACCGGACGTCTTCGTCGCTTGGCCGACGGCCGAGATCAGCATCATGGGGCCGGAAGGGATGGTGAGCATCGCCATGTCAAAGATGCTCGCCGCCGCGCCGAGCGCCGAGGTGCGCAAGGCTATGTTAAAACAAGCCGCTGACGCGCTGCGGCCACACGTTGACATCTACAAGGTTGCCTCCCACGGCTTCGTGGACGAGATCATCGATCCGCGCGACACCCGTGCGGTCCTTCTTCGCGGGCTCGAACTGACGGTGAACAAGACCGTCGAGCGTCCCTGGCGCCGTCGGGGCGTCGTCCCTGTCTAGCCAAACGGTCGCGGCCCACGGGCTGCGCGACATGCCCACCGGAGCTCCCCATTTCCGAGATACACGGCAACACGAGTGGCCTATGGGCCAGTGCGACTCGCGCGCTTGAACGGCTCTATCGCCGACACGTCCCTCGCGGCGCTCTCACTAGCCTCGAGCTGAACGACCAGCTAGCGGCGGTGAGTCGGGAGACCGGCCGTCAGGTGGGCGTCCTGGTCTCTCGCCGCGGGGAGGTCGAAGCGGTAGTCGTTGGCGATGCCCAGCGCCTGCAACTCCCCGACGTCGGTCGCGAACGTGGAGCCAAGAGCCGTCTACGCGGCGTGCGCCTGATTCACACGCACCTGCAAGGCGAAGCGCTCACGCGCGACGATCTGACTGACCTCGCTCTGTTACGCCTCGACGCGGTCGCCGCGCTCGAAGTGACCGAGGATGGCCGTCCGGGCCTCCTGTACGTGGCGCAGATCGACCCCAAGGCCACGCCGGGGAGCCGGGAGCCATGGACGGTTGCGCCTCCGCGGCTCGCGTCGGACATCGCCTCGGAGCGTGGCTTCGATGTGGCACTGGCCGAGCTCGAAGCGGCGCTCTCCGCGGCGATCGTCGGCTCATCTGGAACGAGCAAGACGCGAGCGGTGCTCGTTCAGGTCATTGTGCCGGGTGGGCCTGATTCAGAGCTGGCTCTATACGAGCTTCGCGAACTGGCCCGAACCGCCGGTCTGGAGATTGTCGATGAGATCCGGCAGCGGCGTCCTGCTCTGGACCCCAAGACTGCGATCGGGCGTGGCAAGCTGGACGAGCTCACGGTGGCGGCGATGCAGCGCGGAGCCGACCTAGCGGTCTTTGGACTCGATCTGAGTCCAGCTCAGGTGCGCAGCATCGCGGACGCCAGCGAGCTTCGGACCATCGACCGTACCCAGCTGATCCTCGACATCTTCGCGGGACGGGCGCGCAGCCGCGAAGGGCGCCTTCAGGTCGAGCTCGCTCAGCTAAAGTATCGGCTCCCTCGCCTCTCACAGGACAGCGCGAAGGCGTTCAGCCGGCTCATGGGCGGCATCGGCGGGCGCGGTCCGGGCGAGCAGAAGCTCGAGATCGATCGGCGGCGAGTGAAAGACCGCATCGTGCTGCTTACGAAGGAGCTCGAACGCGTCGCGAGAGATCGAAGTCTGAGAAGACGCCGTCGCGGCAAAGCGGAGGTCCCGGTCGTCAGCATCGTCGGGTACACCAACGCCGGAAAATCGACGCTGCTCAACGCCCTCACATCGGCCGAGGTCTACGCCGAGGATCAGCTCTTCGCGACGCTCGATCCGACCAGCCGCCGACTGGCGCTGCCGAAGACCATCGAGGCACAGGGCGACTCAAACGTGGTCGGTTACGGAGATGCCATAATCACCGATACCGTTGGATTCATTCGAGAACTGCCCTCTGATCTCGTGCGCGCCTTCAGAGCGACGTTCGAAGAGTTGCATGACGCGGACCTGCTGCTCCACGTCATCGACGCTTCGAGCGCGAGCGCCGACGATCAGATCGCGTCGGTGGAGTCACTGCTCCGCGACCTCGAGCTCGACGACAAGCCGGTCTTGCGAGTCTTGAACAAGCTCGACTGCGTCACGGAGCCCGAGGAAGAGCGGGAGCTCGATGCGCCGCCGGTGGGTGACATCGAAGAGGCCCTGCGGCTGCGCTCACGCGTCGAAGCGCGATTCGGAGGGATCGCGGTCTCGGCTCTGGTCCCGACCACATTCCCACGCCTGCTGACGGTCATTGCTAGCCGCCTTGGTCCGAGGCTGGCCGTGCGCGATCCCAGGGAGCCGGGCTCGTTGGCACGAAAGCGACTCGAGCCCGTAGAGCCAGAGTCTGACGAGTGGGAGAGCCCTTAGAGCGACCGAGCACTTAGAACGACCCAGGACTACCGGGAACGCGGTACCGGAGGCGTTGAAGGCGCCGGCGCTGCCGACCCAGGCGCCTTGGCCCCTGCTTCCGAAAGCCGCTTCTGCACGCAGTCGCGAAATCCCGAGCCGCAGCCGATGGGCTGGCAGTCCGAACGGGCAGACAGTTCGATGTCTGAAATGCGGCACTCGTTCACACATCGCGCAAGGCGAGTGTAGTCATGGGACTGATTGCCGCGTTCGCACGAGAGATCCCAGCGGCACGAGTCGAGGCACCGTCGCCCTTCCTCCTTCACGCTGAGCGTGTCGAGCATGCAGGCGTCGTACTGGTCGCACGACTTGGCTTGGCAGGCGGCGCGCGCCCGGAACTCGGGCGACTCGCCGCCAGACTCGAGGCACCGCTTCACGCACGGTTCGCCACCAGCGCCCTTCGTGCACTTGGAGGACGCGTCGCAGGAGGCCACACATTGGTCCTTCACTGACTTGCCTTCGGCGATCTTGCCCGTCTTTTCTGCCATGCAGCGCTCGAACGATGCGCCACAACCGCGCGCTTCGCACCCGTCCATGGCCGTCAGATCTTGCGACGACCAGGCGCACGCCTTGGCGCACGCGAAGACCAGCGGGAAGGACCGGGGTTCGCCCGGCGGCTTGCAGTCGGTTTGGTGGCGACACGCGTTGACACAAGCCAGCTTCTGCTTGGGAAGGCCCATCTTGCCGGCCACGCAGACGTCGAAGGCGCCGCATGACGAGGCCGCGCACGCTTCACGCGCTTTGAACTCGGCTGCGTGGACCTTGTCGCGGCAGCGGGCGAGGCAGGCGTCGCCGCCATCGTCCTGTGAGCACGACTGGGCCTTGTCACAGAATGCGACGCACTTGTCGGCGACCACAGGCGGCGCTGAAGCGACCGCGACACGGGATTGAGCCTCCTTCCGTTTGAAGCTGACGCAGGCCTCGAACCCAGATGAGTTGCATGGCAGCTCTGCGCAGGCCGTGATCGCTTCGATCTCGTCCAGGCTCCGATTGCAGGAGCGGAGGCACCCAACCAGCGAGGCGGCGTCGGGCTTCTGACCCGTCTGGCACTCCAGCTCGCGGCGACACGCGCCGATACACGCGAGCTTGTTCTCCGGGACGCCCATCCCGGCCAGCATGCAGCGCTCAAACGCACCACACGCCTGGACAGCGCACTTCTCGCGTTGCTTCATCTCCCTACGGGCGGACTTGTCGGAGACACACATCGAGACGCAGGCCTGCTGGCCAGCGGTGTCCTCTCCACTGCATTGGAACGACCGGCTGCAGACGTCTCGGCAACGGAGCTCTTCCTTGGAAGGCGGCTTCTCCTGAGCCTTGGCGACACAGGCGTCATAACCGTCACATGGCGTCGCGCTGCACTGTGACGCCGCCGAGAGCTGGCCCTTCGTGCGGCTACAAGTCTGTGCGCACGCCCCCACGTCGAAGGGTGACGACTTGCCGGCGCAAGCGAGCTCTTTCGAACACGCGGGGACACACTCGCGCTGACGGCGAGTCAGCGACAACCTCGAGACGACGCAGGCATCGAATCCATCGCCACAGACCTTGCCAACACAGGCACCGGCGGCCTGAATGCCGGGGCGGCGCGCGGGATCACCGAGGCAAGCGTCGATGCAGTCGCTGCCTTCCGGCCCCGGGCGGCAACGCTCGAGCTTGTCGCACGCCGCTTGGCACTTTTCGCGGGCGGGAGAGCGCTTCAGGGCGGGCTGCGAGACGACAGGCTGACTCACGACAGGCTGACTCACGACAGGCTGACTCACGACCGGCTGACTCACGACAGGCTGACTCACGACCGGCTGACTCACGACCGGCTGCGAGATGACCGGCTGCGAGATGACCGGCTGCGAGATGACCGGCTGCGAGATGACTGGCTGCGAGATGACTGGCTGTGGCGTGTAGACCGGCTGCGGCGCCACGACGGGCTGCCCCATGGCCGTGTTGTACGCCGTCAGGACGCAGGTGTTGTAAGACTGGCCGCACGCTTGCTTCTTGCACTTGTCAACGGCGATGAAGCCCTGCTTGGAGGCCGGATCGGCGCTCGCCATTACCGACTCGCACGTCGTCGCGCATTGCACGATCGCGTTCTCGTCGTTGCCCGCGCCGCCGCAGCCGAGCTGCTTCTGGCAGGCCTCGACGCAGAAGGCCGGCATACCGCCCCGCGTCCGCGACGAGCAGAGGTACTGAGCGTTACCGCAGGTATTCGCGCACTGGGCTGCGGCGGCGATCTCCCTCTGTCGAGCCGGGTCCGAAGCCGCAGGGACACAGCCCTGCATGCACGCCGTGAAGGTGTCGATGCCGGTGGCAACGCCGCACTTGAAAGGGTTTTCGCAGATGACCGCGCAGGTCGCGCTCGGGCCACCGTAGGCCTTGGCGACGCAGGCCTCGATAGGGACGCCACAGGCCTGACCGGAACACGACCAGGTGACCTCTTCGAACATCTTCTCTTCGGGAGCGCCCACGAGCAGCTTGGCGACGCACTCGCTCACGCACCCGCCGGCCATGTTGGCAGGTGCGTTCGCGCACTGGAGGCGACGCGTGCAAACGGCGCTGCACTTCTGCTCAGCCTGCGTGGCCGACGCCATGTAGGTCGTGAGGCAGCCGTTGTAAGGATTGCCGCAAGCGTCCTTCAAGCACTGCCCTGCACCCCACCAGGGGCGGGACGTTGCGAGGTCGCCCGTACGGAGCGCGACTTCGCAAGCTCCGATGCAGCCGGCGATGAGCTCACGTTGCTGGATTTGACCCGCGCACGTGAGCTGCTTTTCGCACGTCGCTGCGCACAGTTGCCGCTCGGCCATGCTGAAGACGCGATCTTCCGCGCCGGCCTTCACGGACAGCAGTGCGGCCAGCAGTAGCGCGATCAACACGTGTTGACGAGGGACCATCTTCAGCTCCTCCTGCGGATGCGTTCAGCCACCGCCCGATCGGGTGCCATGTCGGCGCCATAAACCACGCCACCAGGGAAACGGCGATGTACCCGGCTGCGTTCCAGCGAGCAAGCCGAATCTCCGCCTGGCGGCTCGATTCCGAACGAACGCTCGGGACGGGGAGCTCGAACGACGCGGTCAGGAGGCCGGATCGTGCTTAAAGACGGCGCACTTGGTCGAGCGGAACACTTGCAGTCCAAGCCCGAAACTGGCTTATTGGAGGCATGGGTTTGCGGCTGCTGGCGACAAGATACGTCTGGAAGTGGATGGGGCTGACGGCCCCCTTAGCCTCGGCCTGCGTCACGCTCTGGATCGGATGCGGTGGCTCAGCGGCGTCTCGTTCCCTCCGCGTCGATGCCGGTCCGAACGATCCTGGGGGGCTGACGCCGGACGCCATAGCGCCCGAGGTCGACGTCGCGGCCGACGACACAGCGTCCACAGACGTCACGTTGCCGCCCTTGAAAGGGGACATCTGTACGCCGGGTGAGCGCCGTTGCGAGACCGAGGTCACGGCGACCTGGTGCAACGTCGATGGTTTCGGTTGGCTGACCCAGACGTGTGAGCCCGGGAGCGAGTGTGTCGAAGGGGCCTGTACGCCCGCGGCCTGCACCCCAGGAGAGTCGCTGGGCTCATGCTACGACGCGTCTCGCTACGACGTGTGCAATGCCGTCGGGGACGGAATCGACCGAATCTACTGCCCACCAGAGTCGCCGATCTGCACTGGTGGGAGCTGTCAAGCGCTGATCTGCCTGCCGAAGGTGCGGATCTGTGGCGGTCTGACTACGGTGAAAGCATGTAGGCCTGACGGGATGGGCTACGACCTAGTTGAGCAATGTGACGAATCAACGCTCTGTCAGGGCGGCGTCTGCACGCCACGGTGTACCTCCGACCTCAAGGAGGCGACCTATCTCGGCTGCGAGTACTGGGTCCTCGATCTCGACAACGTGGAGGGCGGCGCGAAGGCCCCTCTGTCGGTCGTGCTGTCGAACCCGTCGACGTCTGTGATCGCCGACGTGGTCCTGACCGCGTCTTCCTCCGACGAGGCGCCGCAGTCGGTGTCCATCTCACCGCTCGGCCAGGCGACCTTCGAGCTCCCCGCCGGCGCCGACCTCGACGGCACGCAGCTGTCGATGCAGGCCCGCCTCGTCGCGTCCAATGCCGCAGTCACAGTCCACCTGTTCAACCCTAAACCTGGCCCAGGCGTGTTCTCGAGCGACGCCTCATTGCTCCTGCCGGCCCACGCGCTCGGTCGCTCTTACATGGTCGGCAGCTGGCCGCAGCGGCAGGCGGACGCGACGACGGGCTTCGTGCCGGTACGCGGCTTTCTGGCGGTCGTCGCAACGGAAGCAGGGGACACCGTGGTGACCGTCCGTACTACCGCGGCGATCGAGCCCGGCCCTGGCGTGCCGGCGATCCCAGCAGGCGGGAGCCACGTGGTGACGATGGCACGTGGACAGGTGTTGAACCTCGAGACCGGCGGCGGCTTCACCGGCCCCGATCTCACGGGCTCAATCGTGACCTCGGACCGCCGAATCGCGGTCTTCTCCGGCCACGAGTGCGCGAACGTCCCGCTCATCATGGAAGGCGAACAAGTCGCAGGGGTTGACTTCTGCGACCACCTCGAGGAGCAGCTGCTCCCCATCGCCAGCCTCGGCGCCGACTATGTCGTCGCACCTTTCGCGTCGCGAAGCCTCGACGACCACAGCCTCGTGCGAGTGGTCGCCGCGACCGACGGGGTCGTTGTCACGGCGTCCGGGCACGAGCTCCCGTCGACGCCACTCGCGCTCGGAGAGTGGCACGAGCTCTCACTCACGGCGCCGAGCCGAATCGAGTCGACGGGCCCGGTCGCGGTCTTCCGTTACGGCATCGGCTCGAACCACCCGGGCTTCGTGCCCTACCCCGCCTGCTCGGACGGCTCTGCGCAATCAGGCCTGGGCGATCCGACCTTCGTTCAAGCCATCCCGGTGGGTCGATATCTCCGCGAGTACGCGTGGCTCACTCCGGGCGAATACCTACAGAATTACATCGAGATCCACGCTCCAACCGGTGCGAACGTCCAGGTCGACGGGGTCCCTCTCCTGCTCGGAGGCCCGGCCGCGGGCGGCCTAACGGTATCGACGCACGTGGTACAGGCCGGCGTGCACCGTCTGAGCGCCGACGTGCCAGTCGGTCTCATCGTGTACGGTTATGCCTGCGACGTCAGCTACGCCTACCCTGGCGGCATGAAGATTGAGGTGGTCCCATGACATCGTCTACGAGCCTGCTGCTTTTCTCCCGTCGCATGCCTTCACGCTGCCGCACGGGAGTGGCGTCAGATGCCTGCGATACGTCCTCACGTACCTTTTGGTACGCTTCGGGCGTTTCTACCTCGGGAGGCGCGGGGGTGTCCCCCGCCGGCAAGCGCAAAAACAGCCTTCCTTGCTCCCACACGGCATCGCTTCGGCCTGCTCGGTCTGAAAAACAGCAGGCTCCTAATGCAGTCCGTGCCCTCGCCTCAGCCTCAGCGAAAGCACTGACGATCGCGGTTGCGCTTACGGTTGCACTCGGGACCTCTTGCTCGGCCAACCGTCGGAGCTTCGCGCCGGTGAAGTCGGGTGGAAGTGACATTACGGGTGGGTTCAACCCGGGTGGTGGGTTCAACCCGGATGGTGGCTTCGACCCCGCCGGCGGCGAGGATGCGGCGTCAGAGCAGGCCGACACCGTCGCTCCGGCGCCGGACACCGTGACGATAGACGACAGCGCTGCCATGGCGCTTGACGCGTCCACAGACCCAGCCGTTGACGCAGGGCCGACCACCTCGGTCGATGTACCCGCAGACTGCGTCCCTGTCCCCGAGTACTGTGACGGCAAGGACAACGACTGCGACGGCACCGTGGACGACGGCGTGCTTTCGCCGTGTGGTGACTGTAACCCCTTCTGCGACCGCGACACCTTTGGCGGGCCCGGCTCGCCACTCGCGGCGGCCGCGGTTCTATCGGACAACGTGCTCCCAACGGAGGCCGGCGGGCTCACGAGCTCGATGGAATCCATCGCGCTTCAGGTCATCTGGGTGTCGAACTCCGCCGAAGGGACGGTCTCGAAGCTCGATACGGAGACCGGGCGCGAGCTAGGCCGATACCGCGTGTGCCTCGATCCGTCACGCACGGCAGTGGGTCCGACGGGCGACGGCTGGATCGCGTGCCGCAGCGACGGCGCCCTCGTCGCCTACGTTTGGAACTACGACGGTGACTGCGCGGACAAGAACGGCAGTGGGACCATCGAGACCTCCCGCGACCTCGACGGCGACGGCCGTATCACCGGTGGCGAGCTGCTCCCGCAAGGGGCGGACGAGTGCGTGCGGTGGAGCACGTCGACGGCCGATCCGGGAGAGCTCGGGAGAGCGATCGGTGTCGACAGTGAAGGCTACGGGTGGGTGGGTCAGTACAACAGTGGGCGGCTCGTGCGCCTCGACCCCACGACCGGACTCGAAGTGTCCTCGTGGGCACTGGCCGGCAACCCGTATGGCCTCGCGATCGCTGACGACGGGCGAATCTGGACCGCCAATAGGCCACAATCGCAGATTGAGGGACACATGCCCGGCAGCGGGACGAGCGAGCTTCGCGCCTGTCCGTCCGCAGGCTGCCAACCGTACGGCATTGCGCTCGACGAGTTCGGCCGTGTTTGGATCGCCAACCTCGGAAGCGGGCCGATGACAGTCGATATCTACAGCCCCACGACGCAACAGTGGTCATCAATTCCGGTGGGCAACCGGCCTCGCGGCCTCGTGGCGAACAAGCTGGGGCGCGTTTACGTGGCGCTAGACGAACTGTCGGTTGTGCAAGTCATCGACACAGAAACGCTGGCGCCGGTCGGCTCGATTGCCCTCGGAGGGGGGCGTTTCCCGCTCGGGATGGCCGTCGACGCACAGGGCGATGTTTGGGCGGTCAATCAACAGGCGTCGAGCGTGACCGAGATCGACGCAGCGACCAACGCGATCATCGCCGAATATCCGGTTGGCCAGGGGCCGTATACCTACAGCGACATGACCGGGTCGGCCTTCTTCAACGCCGTAAAGCCAGGACGGGCCGTGTTTCGATTCGAAGGCACCGCGAAGACTGGTCTCTCGGGGCTGAACGCGGTGGAGAACACCGTATGGACTCGACTCGAGCTGCGCCTCGAGACGCCCGGCACGGGCGCGATCTCGGTACGTACACGCACTGCCAATGACATGGCCATCTTGGCCACGAGCGTGTGGTCTGCCAGCGTCGGGCCGATCACCGGCCCTTACGCGACCCTCGACATCAGTAGCCCCGTTGGCCGTTACTTGGAGGTCGAAGTGCAGCTCGTGGCGGGGAATGCCGCCATCCCGCCAACGCTGCTCGAGCTCACGGCCCAGAATGAAGGGTCCCTCTGACCGATTTAGTTCAGTGACAGCGGCTTCCACTCGAGCCGTACCAGTCGCCACTCGTCGCCAGATTCCAGAGCGAACTCCGCACGGATGCGCGCGAAACCGGCGTTGCCGACGAGGCGCTCCCGGATCGAGCGCCCGCCCCGCCGAACGAGCGCGACGTCGAGCTCGGCCGTGACGCGCTCGTCATTGAATCGACCGTAAGTGGACTTGACGACGAGGATGGCCTGCCATCCTGGGCGGCCCATGACCTCCCTGGCTAGGGATTCGAGCATAGCGCGATTGGCCCCCGTGAGCGGCCCCCCAGTTGCAACGCTGAAGTCGTCGCTGACGACCTCCATTGCGGCCCGGAACTCCCGGGCCTCGAGTCTGGCGATGGTCTCATCGACTTCGAGCTCGACCGCCTGTTCCGGGTCGGGCAGCGGGGACGCCGTCGAGAACGCCCAGACCAGCGCTAGGACGGCGGCGAGGACGGGCGCGGCGTAGAGTCGGGCGGTCACGCTCCGAATCGTATCAGTATGGTGACGACTCGGCTTGCCCAGTGCCAAAACGAGTTGGGCGATTGCACAGCTACCGCGTGAAATCGCGTTTCACTTTGCAAACCAGCCTGATATTCTCTCTCCCCCTAGAGGGTAGCGGCAACGCCGGAGCCCGAGCTTGCGCTCATCGCGTCGTTCAGCGGGTCAGGCAAAATGGAGATTGAGTGTACGCCGCGCAATTTTCGACGCAGCCGTCTTCTTGCTTCGACTGGGCGCCGATAGCCGCGTACTTGAGCGACGAAGACGGGCTCATAGCCCCTCTAGGAGCGAGAGCAACTCGATGCTCGAAATTGCCGGCGGACGCCAATCGGAGTTTTGTCTAACCCTCTCAGCCCAGCCGCGCTCTCAACCGCTCCTGCGGAGGTACTCGTGCTCAGACGTCGAATGCTGTTTCGGACCGCTCTTCCCCTCCTGCTCGGCGTCGCATCTTGCTCGACGACGGACGCCACGACTGGCATCGCCGCCGAAGGGACTGCTGACGCTGTAGACGGCGCCGGTGATGCCACGGACGGAACCAGCGCCGCCGACGCGGCAGACGCCACTCCGGATGCCGGCGTCGACGGCTCGACGGACGGCACGACCGACGCGACCGATGCCAGCACAGGCGCAGCCGACGATTGGACCGACTCCACTGACGGCACGACCGATTCGACCGACGACACGACCGATTCGACCGACGGCACCAGCGATTCGACCGACGGGACCAGCGATTCGACCGACGAGACCAGCGATTCGACCGACGAGACCAGCGATTCGACCGACGGCACCAGCGATTCGAACGACGGCGCGACCGACGGCACCACCGATTCGGCCGACGGCACCACCGATTCGGCCGACGGCACCACCGACGCGACCGACGGCGCGACCGAAGGCACCGACGGCACCAGCGGCACCAGCGACGGGACGACGGATGCGGCCGATGGCACCGACTCGACGGACGGCACGGACGCCTCTGACGGGACGACCGATCCGTGTGCACTCGGCGCCGCCCAGCTCGAGCACCCGGTGGCGCTCCCCCTCGGCGAGACCCTCTTCTTCGGGAGCGACGACTACCTCGCGTTCTGGAAAGACGGCGTCGACTGCGAACCGTTGCTCGCGTCGGCACCGGCAGGCTCGACCGCCGCGCTGGTCGGCGATGTCGTCGCGGGCAGCCGCCGATTCACGCCGGACGTGGTCGGCGTCTACACCATCGACGTCGGCGCGGAGCGCGTCACGCTGACCGTCGACGGCCTGGGGGTCCACCCCGACAACTTCCTGAACTACAACTATACGCCCGAGACGCCACTCGCGTTGGTCGGCGACACGCTCGTCGTTACCGCGACCACGTCGAACGCCGTTCAGCTCGTCACGTTCGACGAGAACGGTTCGGCGGTGCCCGGCGCGCTGATCCCGACCGGCGCGTGGCCCACGTCGATTGTGGCCACCGGGGAGACCACGGCGCTGATCGCCCAGACAGGTCGTGACACGCTCGGCTTCTTGGATCTCACCTCGGGCCGAGTCACTGACGCCATCAGGGTTGGCAACGAGCCAATGGGCTTCGTCGTCAACGGCAACGTCGCCTGGGTGGCGCTCGCGGAAGCCCACCAAGTCGTGAAGGTCGACCTCACGCTCCGTGAAGTCGTCGCCGTCCTCGACGTCGGGCGCGAGCCGCGTGCGATGGTGCTAGACGCGCTAGGCAAGCGGCTCTTCGTCGCGTCGCTCATCAGCTCGAACGCGCACCCGCACGCCAAAGCGGACGAGACGCTGCCGGACGAGTGGAAGCGCGACATCGCCATCATCGACCTCGAGACCCTGGCGGTCTCATACACACCCGAGATCGGTACCATCCTCCGCGGCCTCTGGCTCTCTGCGGATGGCCTCGAGCTCGTCGCCGCCGTCTCCCACTCGAACAACCTCTTCGCCGAGATCGCCGCCGACTCCAAGCCGCACTCCCATGGTCTCGTCTTCATCGACGTGTCCGCGGACGAGGTCACACTCGACGACATCGCCTCGCTCAACCTCGATACGAACGTGGGCAGCGTGGGTCCTGCAGGCAGCCCGATGACGATGGCGCAGGCGGGGGACCAGTTCTTGGTCGCCCTCTCGGCGAGCAACGCCATCGCGGCGCTCGATCCAACGACGCGGGAGGAAGTCGCCCGGATGCACGTCGGCAATGATCCGCGCGGGCTCGTCGTGCGAAAAGGACGCGTCTGGACCTACTCGTGGCTCGACAACCAGCTCGTTGGGCTCGACTTGCCGCTCATGAACGGCATCTTGAAGCCAAAGAACGCCGTCACCATCGGCGTTGACCCCACCCCGCTCGAGATTCGGCAGGGTCAGCGTATGTTCAACGACGCGTTCTTCTCGAAGAACAAAGACTTCTCCTGCAACAACTGCCACATCGACGGTCTCACGGACGGACTCGTCTGGAACTTGCTCGTCGATGGCGACGTGAACACCCTCGCCTTCCGAAATGTCGGTGGCACCGGCCCATTCCTCTGGGGCGGCCAGCTCCCTACCCTCTTCGACTTCTCGCGCGAGGTCTTGAAGCTCGTTGGCGCCGACGCGAGCGGCGCTGAGATGGAGCTGCTCACGACATACATGCAGTCGGTCACGGCGCCCCCGAACCCGTACTCGGGCCCTGGCGGCAAGCTCACTGAGCTCGGCGAGCTGGGCAAGCAGGTCTTCGACGGACCCGCGGGCTGCGGCGCCTGCCACTCCGGTCCGCTGCTCACGAACAAGTCCATGGTCCCGGGCAAGACGAACGGCATGCTCACCGACGTCCCCTCGCTCATCGGTGTCTACGACACGGCGCCGTACGGGCGAAAGGGCACCTGGAAGGACATCGACGACATGGTCGCGTACGCGGTGGAGTTCACGGGCGCCACTTTGACCGACGCAGAGCTCGTCGCGCTCACGTCGTACGTCCGACAGATCCCGGGAGACGCGCTTTACTTGAACAGCGCATCGCCGCTCAACGGGGACAACCACGTGTGGGTGGAATCCCCGATTGAGCTCATGTTCTCGCAGGTGCTCGTGCCGGGTCAGGAGGACCACTTCAGCATCGAGTCGGTGCCCGACGAAGGCACACCAATGCAGGTCGCGGGGACGTGGTCTCAGAGCGGACGCGTGGTCCGATTCATCCCGAGCGAAGGGCTGGAAGAGGGTGTCTCTTACCGTATTCGTGCGACGCAGGGTCTCTCGGCGGCCCTCGGGCAGGTGCTCCACCTGCCCATCGAGATCGACTTCCGTACTGGCGTGCCGCCGCTCACTGACGTGTCGGGCAAGTGGGCCGTCACCATCACGGCGACGCAGCCCATCTCCGGCTCATTGAATGGCGAGATGGCCTTCCTGCAGTCAAAGGGCGGCAAGGTCGCCGGCGTCGTACTGACTGAGTTCGACCAGGCAAGCCTCAGCCACGTGGAGGGCATGGTGAGCGGCATGACCCTCGTGCTCACGCCCTTCATCCTCGATGTCGACCTCGGCGGATCGCCGCTTCAGGTACAGCTCGAGAGCGGCTACGCGGACCTCGTCGACACGGATGGCGACGGCTTCGCCGATTCGGGCGTCGGCGAGATCGGGGCGCTCGGTTACACTGCGGCGTTCATGGTCGTTCGGACCTCCCTCCCCGAGAGCGACTGATGCTATCGGTCTCGCGCGCTCGTTGACCGCCGCGCGAGGCTGCGCTAAAGGCGCCGCATGCTCGATCGCCTCCTCGGTCACGATTTCCCCTGCAGTGACGGACGTATCGTCCACGTCAACACCCGCGCCGCTCGCGTCGCCCGGGGCACCCTTCATGAAGTGAAGGCGTTTGTCTCTGCGCTCCTACCGACTGGGCCGCTGTGGGTCGTCGATGACGAGAACACCCACCGCGCCGCTGGGGCCGCCGTCGCGGATGCGCTCGCCGCCCCCGTACACACCATCCCGGGCGACGCCATCGCCGGCCCGGCGGCCGTCTCGGCGCTGGTCGCCAAGGTCCGGGGCGCAGCCTCGCTCGTCGCCGTCGGCAGCGGCACCGTCAACGACATCGTGAAGTCAGCCGCCACGGAGCTCGGAGTGCCCTACGTCGCGGTCGGCACGGCCCTCAGCATGAACGGCTACACGAGCGCCATCTCCGCCCTCCTCGTCGACGGCGTGAAGCGAACGCTCCCAGCCACACCACCGGTCGGCGTCCTCATCGACCTCGATCTCTGCGCCGCCGCTCCTCGTGCCCTCACGCTCGCGGGGCTCGGCGACATGCTGTCGAAGCCCTTCAGCGAAGCGGATTGGCGCCTCTCGCACCACGTCCTCGGAGATCCGTGGGTCAAAGAGCCCGGCGAGCTACTCGCCACGGCTTTCCCGAAGATGGTCCTTGACGCGCCTGCGATAGGTGCAGCGGACCCGGACGCCCTAGCGTCCCTCGCCGAGTGCCTGCTGCTCTCGGGGCTGTCGATGGCTATCGCCGGTGCGTCATCTCCCGCCAGCGGCGCCGAGCACCTCATCAGCCACTACTGGGACATGATGTGCTACGCCCGGGACGAACACCCTCACGGATTGCATGGCACCCAAGTCGGCATCGCGTGTTGCCTCGTCGAGCCGCTCCATCACCGAGTCGCCTCGCTCGGATCGTTGCCCGCGTCCGCCTTCGACGTCGACGCCGCCATCGATGCGCACCCAGCGACCCGAGCGGCGGCGGAAGCGCAGGTGCTGGCCCGCCACCGCCGTCTCCCGGAGCCCGTCGTCGCGGCCATCGCCATCGAAGCGCTCAAAAAGTGGGTCCCACGTGATGCGCTTCGAGATCGGCTCATCCGAGTTCGAGACGGGCGCGAGGCCATCTTGACTCACGTTCGGGAGGCGCTCTTGCCTTACGGCGCTGTTCGACACGCGCTCGAGGCGTCGGGCGGTCCCACCTCACCTGAAGCACTTCATGCGGAGCTCGCGGGCGATCTCGACGCCTGGACGGTCGCGCGCGACATCAGGGCGCGGTATACGGTGTTCGACTTCGCGTCCGAGTGGGGCATTGGCCCTGGCGGTCCGAATGAGGGGCTCAGGGGCTCGCACCGGGCGAGATCCCGAGCGTGACCCACGGAGGAACTGTATCGTGAGCACCTACCTCGTCACTGGTGGCGCCGGCTTCATCGGCTCGAACATCGTCGCAGCTCTCGTCGCTCTTGGTCACTCCGTGCGCGTGCTCGACGATCTCTCGAGCGGCAACCTCGGCAACCTCGCCCCAGTGATGGATCGCATCTCCTTCCATCGAGGCGACATTCGGGACGCGCTGCTCGTCCAGACGGTCGTGGAGGGCTGTGACTATGTCTTTCATGAAGCGGCGATCCCGTCGGTCGTGAAGTCGGTCGAAGAGCCCGGCGCGACCCACGACGTGAACATCAACGGCACCTTCAACGTGTTCGACGCGGCGCGGCGCGCCGGAGTGAAGCGCGTCGTCTTCGCCGGCAGCTCGGCGGTCTACGGGAACTCCGAGGTGTTGCCCAAAGTGGAGACGATGGTCACGGCGCCGCTGTCCCCGTACGCACTGCACAAGGCGACGGGGGAGCAGTATGGCCACCTCTTCACCGAGCTGTACGGCCTCGAGGTCGTGACGCTGCGATACTTCAACGTCTTCGGCCCGCGTCAGGACCCGAAGAGTGACTACGCGGCCGTCATCCCCCGCTTCATCATGATGATGCTGGCTGGCAAGTCGGTGACGATCTTCGGCGACGGCCAGCAGACCCGCGACTTCTGCTACATCGACAACGTCGTCGAGGCCAATCTGCTCGCCAGCACGGCACCCGGCGCGGCGGGTCGATCGTTCAACATCGCGTGCGGCGTCCGGATCTCTCTGCTCGACCTGGTCGATCGCTTGAATGGCATCCTCGGCACGAACTTGGCGCCGAACCACGCGCCCCCACGGGCGGGAGACATCGCCCACTCAGTCGCTGATATCCGTGCGGCGGAGTCCGGGCTCGGCTTCGTGCCCGCCATCGACGTGACCGAGGGCCTCTCCCGAACCGTGGCTTGGTTCCGCGAGGGCCAAGGCGGATGACCGCAAGCCGATCCCTTTTGCAGTCCATGACGGGCTACGGCGCGGCGAGCGATACTGCCGGAGACTTTAGGGTGGCGATCCGCTCGGTCAACCATCGTTTCCTAGAGCTGCGTTTCCGCTCCCCGTCTGAGCTGACAGGGCTCGAACATGAGGTCGGCCGGCGCGTGAAGTCGCGAGTTCAACGCGGCCACGTCGAGATAACGATCACGCGTCAGAGCGACCCGAGCCGGGGACAGCCGCGCCTCGACGTCGCGCTCGCGTCGCGGCTCGTGGATGACTTACGTCGCTTCGCCGAAGAGAACGCTCTCCCTGCCATTTGCCTTCGCGACGTCCTGGCCGTCCCTGGCGTCGTGACGACTTCGGGCAACGTCGCCGAGAGTGATCCAACGGACCCTGTCTTCTCCGCGGTCGAGGTCGCGCTCGACGCGTTCGTTGTGCAACGCATCCGAGAGGGCGAACGGCTCGCTACCGACCTCATCGCACGATGCGAGAACCTGGAGTCGACCGCCCAACGCCTCGAAGCACGTTTCGCCGCCTCGGCGCTGGAGCGACGAAGCCGGCTCATTCGCCGCGCGCAGGCGTTCTTGACCGACCTCGGCTCACCGGACCGGTCGCGGGCGACTGAAGCGCTCTCCGAGGTCGTCGCCCTCCTCGACCGCACTGACGTGACGGAAGAGCTCGTCAGGGCTCGGAGTCACCTCGTCGAATTTCTTCATGAATTACGCGAAGGCGCTTCGGGCACGGGCTCCGGCAAGAAGTTGGAGTTCCTGGTCCAGGAGCTCCTCCGCGAGTTCAACACCGTCGGTTCGAAGTCCTCCGACGCGGAGATGACCCAACTGGTGGTCGACGCGAAGTGCGAACTCGAACGAATCAGAGAACAGGTAGCAAATCTGCAATGAACCTTCGCAAACGCCACTCGCTGCTCATTGTCTCCTCCCCATCCGGAGCCGGAAAGACAACGCTGTGCCGCCGCCTCGTAGCGCGCCGCCCGGAGTTCCAGCTCTCGGTCTCGCACACCACGCGGCCCCCCCGCCCGGGTGAACAGGACGGTCGCGAGTACCACTTCGTGAGTGACGCGGTCTTCGACTCGATGATCGACACCCACGTCTTCCTCGAGTGGGCGCCGGTGCATCAACACCGCTACGGCACCAGCAAGAACGAGGTCACTCGTATCTTCGCGATGGACAAGAGCCCGCTCTTCGACGTCGACTACCAGGGCACCCGCAGCATCTTGAACGCCTACGAAAAGGCGATCTCAGTCTTCATCTTGCCGCCGTCGATGGCCGAGCTCGCCCGGCGTCTTCGCGCTCGCAAGACCGAGTCCGACGAGGCGTTCCGGACCCGACTCGGCAACTCGACCTGCGAGCTCGAGAACTACGGGCTCTACCACGACCTGATCCTGAACGACGAGCTCGACAAGGCCTACGCCGACCTCGAAGCGATCGCGCTCGGGCAGCCGCGCCCGCGCCAGGCGCCGACACTTATCGATGTGGAGCGCCTCATCGCGGAAGGCAGTGCGCTTCAGAAGGACGGCGGCACGTTGAGGTCCGCATGAGCGCCGAAACCCGGATGGTCCGAACCCGAATCGCGCCCAGCCCGACTGGCGATCCCCACGTCGGCACCGCCTACGTCGCGCTCTTCAACTGGATGTGGGCGAAGAAGCACGGCGGGCAGTTCCTTCTGCGCATCGAGGACACCGATCAGGTGCGCTCCACGGCCGAGTCCGAAGCGGCCATCATGCGGTCGCTCCGGTGGATTGGCCTCCCGTGGGACGAAGGCCCCGATATCGGCGGCCCCGTAGGCCCCTATCGCCAAAGCGAGCGCACCGAGATCTACCAGCGGCACGCGGCCCAGCTCCTCGAGACGGGCGGCGCCTACCGCTGCTTCTGCACCGCCGAGCGTCTCGAGGGTGTGCGTGCGGCCCAGCTCGCCGCCAAGACGCACATGAAGTACGACGGCCATTGCCGCCGGTTGCCCGCGGCCGAGGTCGCGAGCCGGGTCGCATCAGGGGAGCCCCACGTCGTCCGTATGGCCTTCCCGGAGACCGGGATTACGATAGTGCCGGACCAGCTCCGGGGCGGGATCGAGTTCCAGAACGAGCAGATTGACGATCAGGTCCTCCAGAAGTCCGACGGCTATCCCACCTACCACCTCGCGAACGTCGTCGACGACCACCTCATGGGGATAACCGACGTCATCCGGGCTGAAGAGTGGATCTCGTCGACGCCGAAGCATGTTCGGCTCTACGAAGCCTTCGGCTGGACGTGCCCGAAGTTCTTCCACCTGCCGCTCCTCCGAAATGCAGACCGCTCGAAGATCAGCAAGCGCAAGAACCCTGTCAGCCTCGACTACTACGAGCGCATCGGCATCCTGCCCGAAGCGATGCGTAACTTCCTGGGGCTGCTCGGTTATTCGATGCCGAACGATCAGGAGATCTTCGACCTCGACGAGATGCTCCAAGGCTTCGACTTCGGCCGGCTGAACCTCGGCGGTCCGGTCTTCGACCGCGCCAAGCTGGACTGGCTGAATGGGCAGTACATCCGCAAGATGGGGCCCGCTGCGCTTGCGGAGCGCGTCGCTGCGACCTTCCTGACGCCAGAGCGCCTCGCCGCCATCGCGCCGCTTGCCCTCGAACGCGTGGACCGACTCGATCAGTTCGTGCCGCTGCTCACCTACCTGCTCGGTGGCAAGCTCGAGTACACACACGAGCTGCTGCTCAAGCTGACGGGCCGAAAGGGCGCCTTCGAATGGCTCCCCGGCGACGAAGCGACTGAGCTCTTGCGCCGCACTGCAGAGACGCTCGACACGGTGCGCCCATGGAGCGCGCCCACCATCGAAGCCACCGTCACAGCGCTGTGCGAGCAGACCGGGTGGAAGAAGGGCCGGGTCCTCTCGCCCGTTCGCGCCGCCGTCTCGGCCCGTCCGGCCACCCCGCCGCTCTTCGAGCTCCTCGAAGCCCTCGGCGGCGCCGTGACACGCGCCCGCCTCCGCGATGCCGCCGACTGGATCGACGCCAACCCACGCATCGAGTGACTCCCTGAAGGGACGTGGTGGACCCGGAGCCCGCTTCGAGTCAATGACGGCGATGTACTCCAGAACCCTTCAGCCTCTCAGTGGGTCGGACAAAACTCCGATTGGCGTCCACCGGCAATTTTCTAGCATCGAGTTGCTCTCGCTCAAAGGCGGGCGATGCAGCCCGCCTTCGTCGCTCGAGTACGCGCCTATCGGCGCCTGGTGGAAGCAAGGGGGGGCTGCGTCGGCAGTGCATGCGCTTGCGGGTGGGGGACGACCCCCGCACCCCCGGCGGGCGCGGCGATCGCTCAATCTCCATTTTGTCCGACCCACTCAAGGGGCTGCGGGCGATCACCCCTCTCCCGGGGCTTCGCCCCCGTGTGCTCGTCTTGCCTGAGACGGAGCCCATGCGAACGGACGACGGCATCGACGTCTGGTCTCTGAGGCACCTCTCGGACGTCCTCGCGGCTGGGGCGCTCTTCGAAGCCGACGGGGCCTCTAATCCAACGGGCAGCCTGTCCCGATGCGCCGTCATCGCAACGGAGAACCTCCCCGGGCGCCGGCCCGTCAGAGAGCCCATACGCGCCTGACCTCACTCGCCTGAGCCTGTCGCTCGCCCCATTGCTCGCGCCGTGCGTCGGCACGGCAGAGGGCCACCACCACCCATGGAGGGTGGCGGCGGAGACCCGTGGATTTCCCTCCAGACGTCGACGGCCGGACATGGCGCTTCGCGTCCACGCCTGCGCCTCTCTGCTGGTTCGCTACGGGCACGCGCGCTGGGGCGCCGGCACTACGAGGCGATTTGGCCCATCGACGCGAGTCGCTCGGCCGCGAAGGCAAACGCCGCGGCTTCATCGTTCAAGCGACCCTCGAGCTGCTCGTCCTCAACCGCGTCTAGCACCGTCTTGAAGGCCGGCCCGGGCCGGTAGCCCGCCTTCCGAAGCATGTTCCCGTCGAGGAGACGAGGCGGATGCAATCGCTCTGCTGGGGTCGCCGACTTCAGAGCCGCCAACTCGTCGATTAGGGCCACGAGCGGCGCGTAGATACCGTCGGCGGCGACGCGTTCGAGGCGGCTGAGGGCGCCATAGTGGGGCTCGCGTACGAAGCGAAGCCGCCCCGCGAGGCCGAGCCGCCCCGCCGCCGAAACGCGAGCGTGACCTTGCCGGAGATAGGCCAGAAGGTCGCGGTCGTCGCGGGAGAGCTTCAAGCGTTCCGAAAACGCGGCCTCGATACCAGGGGGCGCGTCCCTCAACAGCAGCGCCAGCACCCACGGCAGGGGCGCGCGCCCGAGGCGTCCGATGACGCGCCGTGTCTCGGCGATGGCGTGTGGGGTGACTTCGTGAAAGAGGACCGCGAGGAGGCCAGAGTCGTCGAGGAGCCGCAGGGCGACCTCGGGATCGCCCTCGGCGAAGGCGCGCCGCAATTCTACCTGCACGCGCTCCATGGCCACCGACGTGACCGACGCGGCGTGCGCGATCATCGCCTTCCAAGTCGCGTCGTCGAGCGCGAAGCCGAGCGTGGCCGTGAAGCGGACGGCGCGAAGCATCCGGAGGTGGTCTTCGGCGAAGCGTTCGTGGGGATCGCCGATGGCCCGGAGGACGCGGGCAGAGAGGTCGGCCTTGCCACCCACGAAGTCGGCGATGTCGCCGTTGTCCGGGTCTTCGAGGAGCCCGTTGATCGTGAAGTCCCGTCGCAACACGTCTTCTTTGGCGTTGACGAAGCGCACCGAGCCGGGGCGGCGACCGTCCGTGTACTCGGCCTCGGCGCGGAAGGTCGCAACTTCATATTGCGCCTCCGGCTCAATGACCACGATGACGCCGAACTGCGCGCCGACGGCGATGGTGTGCCGGAAGACCTTGGTGACCTGCTCGGGGCGCGCGTCCGTGGCGATGTCGTATTCGCCGATGGCGCGGCCGAGGAGACGGTCACGCACGCAGCCGCCGACGAACCAGGCTTCGAAGCCGCGTTCCCGGAGGCGACGAACGACCCGAACCGCGCCGCGCCGTATCAGTTCGAGCTCCCCTGACTTGTCGGCCCCGGGCGCGAGCTTGACGGGAACGGCGAGCAGCTCATCGGACGTGGCGCCCGGAGATGCCAGAGTGGACTTGGTCACGGTCACCTCGGGGTGGCGGGGGGCTTTGGAGCAGGCGCGAAGGTCGTCCCACTGAGTCTTAGGAGGCGCGCCGCTCGAACAGGCCCGCCGCGGACGTCGAAAGCGACCGGCTGGAGGACACCGTAACGGGCAACCCCCTGTCGCAATTGTGGAATCAGTGCCTCGCGTGTCGTGACGCCCGCGTTCAGGACCAGCTCGACGGCGTCGACCGCAGCTCCTTCGAGCGGCGTGAGGCTACGGCCGAGGGTCCGAGCCAAGGCTTGCGCCCCCGGCGAAGCGACCTCGGCCCGCTCCGTCGCGAGCCAGAGCCCTTGCAGGTAGCGGCTGTCCTCGGCAGCGATGGCGGTATCGAGCCACTCGGACGGGGCGGCGAGCTGCACTTGCCGGAGCTCGCCCACCTGCCCGACGCGCCCGGTCGCTCGCGTCACGATGCCCGCCGCGGCGAGATACCGCGCGAGTGGCCCAGCTCGGGTGGCGGCGTCGGCGAGGAGCAGAAGATCGGGGCGCTTCTGAGAGACCTGCTTGGCCACACCCGTGAGGTCGCTGGTCCCGCCAGGGTATTCGACCCGTCCAAGGTCGGCGAGGCCTGCGGACCTGACTTCGGCTGAGAACACGGCGGCGACGGATTGTGCGAAGGGCGAGTCGGACCCGATCACGAGCATCCGGGTGAAGCCCTGACGACGTCCTTCGGCGATCAGGGCGCGGAGCTCGGACGCGCGAGAGGGGCCGAGCCGCAAGGTCCAAGGACTTGGCGGCACCGGCGCGTCGTCGCGGACCTCTAGTCGCAATAGCGGCACGCGGCGCGCCTCAGCGGCTTGGGCGGCGAGGGGCGCGTCGGCGTGGTCGAGCGGCCCAATGATGGCCAAGACGCGCTCGCGTTCGAGCTCGGCTACGGCCGTCTGCACCGCTTGGGCGGTCGAGTCGCGGACGACGAGCGTCACGTCGGGGCCCAGCTCGGCGGTGAGGGCGTCGATGATGCGTCTGCCAAACGGCTCGAGCTTGCCGCCGAGCGGGAGCAACAGCCCGATGCGACGATTAGAGACCGCTGCGCTAACAGGTGCTTGCGACTCAAAAGCGGCATCTCGCTGAGCCCGTGTCTCGAGGAAGCTGCGCGCCGGTCGGCCCGGGACCGCAGCGAGGAGCGCCGCGGCGCGGCCTTCGTCGAGGCGCAGCACCAGCTCCGTGAGGCGAGCGTCGGAGACCGGCCCGGGTGCGACCACGACCGCGGCTTCGTAAGCGACCAGGGTCGCTTCCACCGGCGCCCCGCTGCCGTACATGGCTTCCGCGTAGGCTGGCTCGAGCCGTCGCGCCATGAGCCGCGATTGCACGAAGGCACCACGCAGGTAAGGGAGCGCTTCGGCGGGACGGCCGGCAGCGAGGAGCTCGAGGCCCTCATGGCAGCGCGCGTCGATGGCTTCGAGGGAGTGGCGGAGCTCGGGGGTAGCGGCGGCGAACCGTTCTGGGGAGACGCACGTTGGGGACGCGAAAGCAGCGGGCGTGATGAGTGAGGTCAAAAGCGCGACGGAGCAGGTTACGGCGCGCCTCTTCCCGCGTGTCGACTTCTCGGCACGTGCATAGACGTCGGTCATTTTGTCTCCCCTGCCGCTAGGCCCGTGCGGCGCTGCTCTTGGAACGGCCGCCGCAGCGCCGACATGCCCGCGTAAGCCGAGGCCGTCAAGGCGAACCCCAAACGATCGGGCTTTCATTTGGACCTTTGGTTGTAGCAGGTCCGAAGGCGTCGTGATCGACCGCCCGTTGGCTCCGGTGCTGTTGACCCAGGATTGTCCCTTGTGCTCCCATCTTCGTCTCGCGTGGCCCGCTTCGGGTCGCTCACGCTCCTTTGCTACCGAGCTAACGGCGATGCTTTGCCTGAGTGGGTCGGACAAAATGGAGATTGAGCGATCGCCGCGCACGCCGGGGGTGTGGGGGTCGTCCCCCACCCGCAAGCGCATGCAATGCCGACGCAGCCGCCCTCTTGCGTCGACTGGGCGCCGATAGGCGGGATGTGGATCGGCAACGCCTGCGCCGAAGTGACCGGCTGCGGGTGCGGTGATTACTGCGAGATGGTCTTCGGGACGTCGAGTGGGTGCGAGTTGGCGTGCAGCCCGCCGCAGTGCTGCCAGGACGCCGCGGGCTGCGCTGACGGACTCGTATGTCACCTCGGGCACTGCGCCGCGCCACCGCAGCCGGGTCTGTGCTTCAGCGACGAGGACTGCGACGACGGCGCGAGCTGCGCCGAGGCGTCAACCTGCACATGCGGCAGCAAGTACTATGATTTCAAAAGGAGTGGGCACCTGATGGAGCGACGCTGGGCCAATGCGTGACGCCCCCGAAAGACGTCGGGAGCTGCTTCCGGAACGACCACTGTGGCCCAGAGCAGGTGTGCAACGGCTTCGGTGGGCTCCCTTGCGGCATGTCGGTCGTGACCGAGTTTGGTTCGGCGACCTACTACCCGGGCTACTGCAACGTGGCCGACGGCTTCTGCTGCTCCGAGCCGTCGGACTGTCCTGACGGCTACCACTGCGCCGGCGGCGATGCCGAGAAGCCGAAGGACGAGGCGGTGTGCAAGCCGATCCTGAAAGACGGCACTTGTTGGACGGACTGCGATTGCAATGGCACGCCCTGCGTCGGTGCTTTCGTCTGCGGATGCACGTTCTGTGGCGGGCAAAGTCGACACGCCGGGTAGCTGCCAGTAGCGTCCGTGCCGCGCGCCCAGCATGGGACGCGAAAGGAGCGCCCTGTGAGCCTGACGACCATCCTCGGCTTCATCGCCGCCACCCTCACGACGCTGAGCTTCGTCCCGCAGGCCCTGACGGTGCTGCGGAGCAAGGACGTCTCCGGCGTCTCAGTGGCGATGTACACGCTGTTCTCGGCCGGCGTCGCGCTTTGGCTCGTCTACGGCATCCTGGTGTGGAGCGGGCCGATCATCGCTGCCAATGCGATCACGCTCGCGTTGTGTCTGTTGATCCTGCGGACGGTTCGACAGCGGCGGCGCGAGGCTCTTACTGCCGAGGGCGCAGCCGACTCACGATGAACTGGAGAGCCAGCGCGGTCTCCGCTCGGCTCATGTCGGCCTTTCGGCCCATACGCTCCATGATGGGAGTCCACTCGGCCTTCGAGTGCGCTTGAAGCTCCGAGTGGTTGTGGCAGCTACCGCAGCGGTCGATGAAGAGCTGACGCCCCTGCGCGAGCTCGACGTCGGTGACGGCCGGGTAGTCGGCCTGGGCTCGAGTGAGGTCCGACGGGCTGACCGGCTCCGGGATGCCACCTGCAGCGGGGAAGCAGCCTGTGACGGCCAAGACGGTGACGCCGATTAGGGCTCGAGACAACGAGTTCTGGAGCGACTTCGCCATCGAGGAAAGCTACCATGAGCAGCGGTCGCGGCGCGAGCCATTCGCCGCGCGTGTGGAACGATGACTCGAGGGACGACTCGAGGGACGACTCGAGGGACGACTCGAGGGACGGTCAGAAGGGTGTCCCATGGCCAAGTACTCGAAAGACGAGCCGCGAACGACGCAGTTTGGGACGCCGGGTGGGGCGGCGACCTCGCTCGGTGACCTCCTCAAATCGAAGCTAGGTGACCTCGCGCCCTTGCCCTCTGCCGCACCCGCTCCGGTGCCGCCGACCGCTGCTCCTACGGCCCCGTCTCTGCCCCTGGCCAAAGTCGGCAAGCTGGTCGTCTCTCGCGAAAAGAAGGGCCGTGGCGGCAAGACCGTGACGGTGGTCTCGGGGCTCGGACCTCTCGCCGATGGCACCGCCTTAACGCTCAAGAAGTTCCTCGGCTGCGGTGCGACACTCGAAGAGGACGTCATCGTACTGCAGGGCGATCAAGTGCAACGGACGGCGGCGTGGCTCGAAAGCCAGGGCGCGAGGCGCGTGTCACGGAGCGGGTGAGGCCTCGGCGGCGCGTCTCCTCGAGGCGAGAACGGCTGCCGCGATGAGGGCAAGTGCCGTGAGCGCCGAAATCCAGGCCCCGAGCCGGAAGTCGGGTGATTGGTATTCACAGCGGAGCAAGGTCGCGTCGACCGGGGCGGTGACCGCCAGCAAGGCGTCCGGTCCCTCCGGCCGCTGCACGCCGGCGTCACGGCCGCCGTTGACGGCGCATCGCCAGTTCATACTCCCGTTCTGATTGATGGTGACCGGGGTCACGAGGCGACCATCCGTAGCTGGAGAGAGCGCGACGGTCACCGAGTTGGCCGTCCACTCGGGGACCTGGAGCGGGCCTTCAGCCGTCCACGCCGCACCGAGGTATCCAGGCGCAGGCGCCAGCTCACCCGCGAGGGAGAGGGTCCACGCGGGGCGCTGCCCGGTCGGTAGCCGGAAGTTGTCTTCCCACCGCACGAGCGGGATCCCCTTCTGATAGTAGGCGTAGAGATCGGGCCGGCGGTCTCGGGGACCGGCCCACGCACCGGTGTCGAAGGCGTCCGTGAGGAGCGGTTCGTAGGGCCGGCGCACGCGGGGTACGTCCGGCTCGGTGAAGAGCGCCGTGAGCGTTGGCCACGCGGTGGCGAGCAGCGGGACGACAGCCCCGAGCGTCGCGGCGACGGCCAACGCGGGTCGAAAGCGGACGGCGGCGCGGTCGACCCCGAGCGCTGCGAGCGCGATGACCGCGAAGCCGACGCTGAAGACGAGATACTTCGTGGGGGCGTCGATGCTCCCGAGCACCGGCAAGCGGGTGATGAGCCAGAAGAGGTCGACGGGCGCCTTGGGGCTGAGCGCCAGCCAGAACCCGAGGCCACCGAGGACGAGGAGCGGCAGAGCCCGGCGCCAATTCAGGAGAGCGACGCCCGCCACCAGCCACGGGAGCGGGCCGAGCGCGAAGCCGTCCGGACGGCAGGCGAGTCCTACGAAGTCGGCAGCGGCGAAAGCGCCTACTTGAAGGCCACCTGCGTAGTCCTCGATGGCGCGGTCTTCGAGGCGCAAGAGCGCGAAGGTCGGCAGCAGCTTGAACGCGGCGAGCGCGGCGGTCAGGCCAAGGAAGAGCAACAGGCGGGGAGCGAAGCGACGGCTCTGAGCCAGAACCAGCACTGCCACGAGCCCGAAGAGGATGACCGTGTTGAGGTGACCATCGGTGAGAGCCGTGGCGCCGATGAGGCAAGCAAAGGCGAGCGAACCGTCGACGCGCCAACCGCCTGGACGGGCCAGGAGCCAGGCCATGAGTGGCAGCCAGAAGTAGTGGATTTGCGGATAGTTACCGGACTCGAGGATGGCTGTGGTCCAGCCGGACGCGATGAGGAGCGACGACGCCATCGCGGCGCTCTCGGGCGCGGTCCCGAGCGTGTCGCGGCAGTACAGGAAGGTCCCGACGGCCCCGGCAGCGAGCACGACGAGCACGATGAGCTTGACGCCCAAGATGGGCCCTACGAGGAGCACGAGCGGCGTGAACGGCGACAGTACCGGGTACTCGGGGTGGCCGAGGATGGGGAACCCGCCGCCAAGCCAGGGGCTGCGAACGGGGAGCTCGCCGTCGAGGAGGCTGTCCCTGAGGAAGGCGGCGAACGCGAAGATCTGCGTCCAGTCGTCGTTCCACGTGATGGCCCACGGGGAGGTGAGGAACGCGCTCGCGTAGACCCCAAAGACGGCCGCAGGCAGCAGCGCCCAGAGGAGTGTCCGCCGAATCGACGTCGGCTCTCCTGGTAGCAGACGGGAGCTGGTGGTGACGCCGGTCACATGTGCCGGCGGAGCACGGCGGGGTCGGTCGAAGCGCCGAGCGACCGGCCGCAGACGGTGCAGCGGAACAGAACACTCGCTGGCGTCGGCGTGGAGCCCATCATCAAGAGAACCCAGCCGGTCCACTTGTACTTGGGGCTCGCCTCGACCTTCGCGTGCTGGCGAGTATGACCGCAGGGGCAACGGCGCTCGCTAGGTGGAGCTCTCTCGGAGTCAGTCGGGCTTTGCGGCAGCGGCGTTGTGGCGGTCTCGGTCACGAGAGCGATCTTCCCTATTGGATCGGACATGGCAAGCGGGACCGCCTCGTCCGACGTCGTCGGCCTCCGGAGCGGCACCTCCGGCCGACGATCACGGGCTCGTGAAAGAGGGGCTTGACGCCAGCCTCCGAGTCGAGGATTCCGGCAGGGCATCTGTAGGAGCCCCCGTGACCCGACTCATCCTGCCCAGCTCGCTCGTGGCCCTCGCCCTCGTCGTCAGCCCTCATTCGGCCTCTGCCGAAGAAGGCATGTGGCTCTTCAATCAGTTCCCGGCCGACAAAGTCCAGGCGGCCTACGGCTGGAAGCCCGACGCTGCCTGGCTCGACGCGGTGCGACTCGCCTCGGTCAGGCTCGAAGGCGGCTGCTCAGGCAGCTTCGTGTCGAAGAGCGGGCTCGTGATGACGAATCATCACTGCGCTGAGAGCTGCATCGACGAGCTGAGCTCGCCCAAAAACGACTACCGCACGAACGGCTACTACGCCGAGCAGCCGGCCATGGAGCGGCGTTGCCCGAATATGGCGATGGCGCAGCTCGTGGCGATCGAGGACGTGACGGCGCGGGTTCAGGCCGCGGGCGCGGGGAAGACCGATCAAGTGGCTCTCGACGCCATGAAGGCGGAGAAGGCCACGATTGAGGCGGGGTGCCCCAAAGGGCCGACCACTCGTTGCGAGGTCGTTGAGCTCTACGATGGCGGGAAGTACGACCTCTACACCTATCAACGCTACGAAGACGTGCGACTCGTCTTCGCGCCCGAGTTCCGCGCGGCGTTCTTCGGCGGCGATCCCGACAACTTCGAGTTCCCGCGCTACTGCCTCGACGCGACCTTCTTTCGCGTCTATCAGGACGGGAAGCCGCTCGACACTCCGAGCCACTTCACGTGGTCCGAATCAGGGACGCGTGAGGGCGACCTGACCTTCGTGAGCGGGCACCCGGGGTCGACGAGCCGTCTTCAGACGCTCTCGGAGATCGAGACTTGGCGCGACTACGGGCTCGTCTCGCGCATCGCGTTCTTGTCGGAGCTTCGCGGCGCCCTCCGCGGCTACGCCCATCGCGGCAAGGAGCAGGCAAGGCACTCGATGGGCACGCTCTTCGGCGTCGAGAACGGCCTCAAAGCCTTCAAGGGCGAGTTCGAGGCGCTCCGGGAGCCGGGGCTCATGAAGCAGCTTCGCGATAATGAGGCCTCGCTGCGTGCCAAGGCGGCGGGGACCGACGTGGCCGGCTCCTGGGACGCCATCGCCGCTGCGCAGGAGGTCTGGAAGACGCTCATCTACCGCCACCGCCTCATCGAGTCGGGCCGGGGCTTCAGCTCGGACCTCCTCAGCATGGCGCGGGTTCTCGTCCGGGGAACGGCCGAGCTCGCGAAGCCCAACACGGAGCGGCTCCGCGAGTACACCGAGTCCGCGCTGCCGGGCCTGAAGCAGGACCTCTTCAGCGAGGCTCCAATCTATAAAGAATTCGAGATCTTCCGGCTCGCCTGGTCGCTCGACAAGCTGCGAGAGATCCTCGGGCCGGACGACGCCTTCGTGAAGACCGTCCTCGGCAAAGAGTCACCGGAGCAGCTCGCCAAGCGCGTGATCGCGGGGACCAAGCTCCATGACGTGGCGCTACGGCGGAAGCTCTTCGAGGGAGGCGCTGCTGCCGCGGCCGCGAGCACTGACCCGCTCATCGTGCTCGCGCGGCTCATCGATCCCGAAGCCCGCACATTGCGGAAGCGCTACGAAGACGAGGTGGAGGCAGTCCTCGTCAAGAGCCATGCGTCCATCGCCAAAGCGCGCTTTCAGGCCTTCGGTCACTCGATCTACCCGGATGCGACGTTCACCCTCCGCCTGTCGTACGGGAGCGTGAGGGGCTACGTCGAAAGCGGCCAACCCGTGGCGCCCTACACGACGCTGGGCGGAGCCTTCGACCGCCACACCGGCGCCGACCCCTTCCGGCTGCCCGACTCGTGGCTCGCGAACAAGGCAGCCCTCGACCTGACCGTGCCCTATAACCTCGTCACGACCAACGACATCATCGGCGGCAACTCGGGCTCGCCCGTCATCGACAAGGAGCGCCGCATCGTCGGGCTCATCTTTGACGGCAACATTCAAAGCCTCGGCGGCGACTACGGCTTCGACGCCGCCGTCAACCGTGCCGTCGCCGTGGACGCCCGGGGCATTCTGCATACGGCGAAGGTGATCTACCGGGCAGAGCGTCTCGTGATCGAGCTCCTGGGGAGGCCATGAGGGACTGAGCGGTCCCTGCTGCAGGCTCGGCCCGGAAGCTTGACGAAAGCTGGATTCGAGCGCTGCCCTGCCTGAGGCGACCGCTAACGGAGGTGTTCAATGAGCGAAAAGGAGCAGGAGTCTGCCGGAGGCCGGAATGTCCGCGGCCGACGTTGGCTCGACTAGGCGCTCAGTGGACCCGGCGGCCAGGGACCCGAAGCGCTGTCGAGCCAAGTGCACGCAGAGATGGAGGACGCGCTCGGCCAGGATCTAGGCGATGTGCGCATCCACCGCCGCAGCGAACGGGCAGACGACCGTGAGGCCCGCGCCTTCGCCGAGGGCAGTGAGATTCACTTTGCTCCAGGTGAGTTCAGCCCGGCCACGGGGGAAGGGCGCGAGCTCCTCATTCACGAGCTCGTCCACGTCGCACAGAACCAGCTCGCCGATCAGGGCCAGGGCCGGCCGGCATCGCAAGGCGACCGCGAGACGGAGGCACGACAGATCGCGAACGCGGGCGCCGGCAGCCCAGAAGTTCAGGGCGCTCCTCGGCAGCCTCAATATGATCTGCGCTCGAACGTCGATGGCATCCTGGTGCAACGCAGAGACGATAAAGGCCTCCTCATCGTCCTCCGTGTGGAGCTCGCGTCGGCCGAAGACGTCCGCGCGGTGTTAGCCGACGTTCCCACGATGCGGCGCATCTCGGGGGCACTGAGCCGCAGCCTAGTTCCGCTTTTCCGCGAGGCCGCCGCTCGCCGGCTCGCGGCGTCGGGGGCCTATGGCGAGGCGTTCGGGCTGCTTGCTCCTCAGCAGCGTCGCCGCGACGCAGTGCCAAAACCTCGCTGGCTACGGGGGTCAGGTGCAGCAGCGTGAGCTGCAGGAGCGCGTCATTCAGACGAGCGAGGACATTCGACTCGTTCGAGCCGCGTTCAGTCTGTATTGGAATGTTCGCCTCGACACGCAGGGAGGCCGGCTCGATAGGGACGACGCCGGCCCGCGGCGAGCCGAGAGCGTCTCGGCGCCCTGGACCGTCGATCGGCTCAATCAAATGCACGCGGCGCTCCGAACGCTGCCCGAGGCCGACGTGCGGAGTGGGGCCTTCCAGAGGCTCACGCTCGAGGCAAATAGCGGCGGGGGTTCGTTCCAAAACGATCGGAGAGCCTCGACCTACGGGCAGTTCCAGATTGGGGCTGACGTCTCGGACAGGCGGGTGCCCGCGCACTTCTTGATGGTTGCAGCGGCTACCGGCCAGACCCAACTTCAGCTCGACGCGGTCGATGGGCTCGACGCCGGCCACACCGTCTCCATCCGCTCGGGCGCGAGCGTCGAGCAGGGCACTGTCGCGAGCGTCGACGCGGCAGCGCGGACGGTCACGCTCGCCCGGGCGTTGCTCCGCAACCAAGCCGTTGGCGCGAACGTGGACGCTCAGGTCACGAGCTCAGAAGAGTATCGGACGACTGGCATACAGCTCTCACGGGACACGGCGGCCGGTGCCACGTCGGTCGTCCTCTCCGAACTGGGAAGCCTCGCGACCGGTGACGTCGTCATGGTGGGCGTTGGCTCGGACGGCGGCGAACGTCGCACTTTGGGCTCCGTCGACGCGGCCACCCGGACAATCACTTTCGACGCACCGCTCCTACGGGCGCACTTTCAGACCGACCGCGTCGCCGTCGCACGAATGCCCGAGGTTGCCCGTACCCTGGCTGCTGCGGCGGGAGCAGGATCGACGACGCTGGTCGTCAGCTCGGTCTTCGGGCTCGAGCCGGGGGTGGACCTCTTGATCGCGCCAGGCACGCCGGCCCAGGAGCGAGTTCGCGTTCAGGCGGCCAACAGCGCCACGTCGACTCTGACCCTCGCTGCGCCTCTCTCAGGGGCCCATGCCAGCTCCACCCCGCTCGAGCGGGTGAGCCCTGCGGCGGGCTACCGGATCACTGCAAACGTACATCAGAGAGCACACACTCTGGTGCTGAACGATGTCTCTAACCTAAACCCACAGACCATGCTGATGATCGACGAGGGAGGACCTCACAACACACCAACAACCGTCGTCTCGGTGGACGCTGCCACCCGTACAGTGACCATCGACACCGACCTCGACTACGATCACCCCGGAGGGACAACGCTCGCCCCCGTACGCGGCTACGTTAGCCACGAGGTCGTCGACGCCACCCTCGTAGGTGGAACTTCGCTGGGCTTGAACACCATCGTCAACCTGCACGCGGGTGATCGCATCACGCTCGGTCGCAACACGGCCCTTGAAGAAGCGGTCGTCATCCGCAGCATCGTTGCTGTCACGCGCACCCTCACACTCACCGCAGGTCTGACGAGGGCGCATCCGGCCCGGACGACCCTCGGACTCCCCGAATGGCGCGAGCTCTCTGCGGGGTGGCTCTCAGGGGTCGTGCGCCATGAGATCGCCCATGCCGTCGATGAGGTACTCGGTGCCAGCGGGACACGCGAGTTCAAACAGACCATCGGGGGTTGGCGAGAGAGCACCAACTTCGAGGCTTGGGCGGCCCAGATGGGCGACCCCTGGCATACGAACAGCGGCGCCGTGATCTCCGCCGCCGAACGCGCCGGGATCAAGGCGCGGATCGTTGCCCGAATGCAGGTCAGCGGTGCGCAGGCCCTCGACCAAGGACTGGCTGCCAGTCACCCCATCCGGCGGTACTGAGACGACGGCGTGCCGGTCATCGAGGCATCCAAGATGACCCGCTTCGGTCGGACATTCTGGCAAAACCCATCCCGCATACGCAAGTTAAATAAATATTTTTTACATAAATAAACATTAAAATAATTACAAGAACTACAAGACGGAGGTCCAGCACAATCGTGTACGTGACTACTCGAGCTTCTCTGCCGCCGAGTTCTTCGCCGAGGTCTACACCGTCTTCGATGCGGAGGTAGGGCAGACTCCAGCGGTAGAGCCGGGTCGGCTGGTGCCCCTGCCGGCGTGGCGCGAGTGGATACGAACAAACATTCATGATCGTGGACGTACCCCGGCCGCCGCAACCAGCGCCAGCACCACCAATCCGTCCATTGGGATGAGCGCGAACACTCCGGGCCCAGGGACCTGACGCCGTGTCGCCTTCGGCTCTTGGCCGTGGAGTCTTCGCGCTAGGACTCGCTGTCGCTCTGCCCCCTCGAGACCTCGTCGCGGAGCCGCCCCAGCCCATGAACCCCGCATCATCACAGCAGGACTTCGAGCGTGCGGCGACTCACTTCCTTGACGCCATCTCCCTCCCTTCAGGCCGCCCACCAGCGCGTCGGCTCCTCGTGCCCGGCGCGCCTCCAGAAGCCGACGCAGCCCCGGATCACCTCGGCGTGGACGGCCTCTACGCGTTCGAGCTCCCGCGGCGGGGCAAAATCTTTGTGCGGGGCTTTGACGCCGCGGACGGGCGCGTCGTCCTCGGCCACGAAACGGCGACGCTGCCTGTGTTGCTCCGGGCTTGCGCGCTGCTCACCCCGACGCCGCGGGTCTCGCCACACGGGCTCGCCGAACGGCTCGTTTGGCTCCAGCCGGAACAGGGGTCGGTCCTAACGGGGACGTCGGATCCTTTCGCGAACGAACCATCAGAGGACCTCGCGCCCCACTTCGCAGAGGCGCCGGACGGGGGGCTCGTGCTCACGTACACGACTGTGATTAGCGGGCGTACCGGCTCCCGTCGCCGCGTGCCGCACGCGCTCCGGATCGGTCCGGGCTACGAGGTGCGCTGAGCGCCCTTGAGCAAGATTCGCACCACCGAGCTGTGCTGTCCCGCCTGCGGCCACCTGTGGCAGGCCATCCTGTTCGACAGCGTCAACGCGACCCGCCTCCTTCACGTGACCGACCAGATCCTGGACGGTACGTTCGAGCGAGAGCGCTGTCCCGAGTGCGAAGAGGCCCTCCAGCCCGAGCATGACCTCCTCTACTCGGACCTCGCCCGTGGCCTCTGGGTGGTCATGCGGCCCCCGGCCACCCGCGAGGCCCTCGAGCGCATCGAAGAGACCGTCCCCAGCGTGTTTGGGGCCACGTGCGACTCCGCCCCGCCCATCGTCCGCGCCCACTTGACCGACGTGATCCCGCGGCTCGTCTTCGGCCAACGCGAGCTCCGCGAGTGCCTGACGGTGGAACGCCTTGGCGTCCCGGCGGCGCTCGTCGAATGCGCCAAGCTTCGGATGTTCCGGGAGCTACTGCCGGAGCTCGCGACGCTCGGCCCAACTCACCTACTCTCCGAAGGCGTCGTCCACGACGGCGCGGATGCACGATTCGTCGCCATCCGCGCGGCGGTCGGCGGACCGGCCGGTGTCGTTCACCTGCCGATGACGGCTTTGGGTGAGTTGGCCGAGAAGGAGAGCGAGTACCGAGCCCGTTATCCCGCCCTCTTCGAGCGGCCCTACGTGAGCATGCGTCGGTACATGTGTTACGTGGCGTGCCCAGTGCCGCCGTTCTGGGCCGCTCGTTGCGCTGGGCATGGCAATACGCCCGAATCGGTGCATCCCTCGGGGGTGCGAAATTCAAGCCATGCAAGTTCTGTGTAGCATTGAGCCTGCGATTTCAATGGGTTGCGAGCGCCTACGAGTTTTCGAAATTGGCTGGGCACGACTCGCCCTTCCCTTTAAGCCGTTCTCGCCCGGCCGCACACGACCGCACTCGCGCTTTTGCCACCTAGCGCACAACAAGGAGCGCACTGGGGCGTGCAACGCAACACCGGTTGCGAAGGTTCTAGGAGTCTGCTGTTTTTCGGACCGAGTAGGCCGAAGCGATGCCGTACGGGAGCAAGGAAGGCTATTCTGGCGCTTGACGGCGGGGGACACCCCCGCGGCCCCCGAGGGAGAAACGGCCGGAGCGTACCAAAAGGTACGTGAGGACGTATCGCAGACATCTGACGCCGCTCCCATCCGGCAGCGCGAAGGCATGCGACGGGAGAAAAGCAGCAAGCTCCTAGGGCCGCCCTCATTGACTAAGAGGCCCTGAAGAGATGACCTCGGCGCGATGCTATCGATGTCGTCGTTTCAGCCCCCCGCCCGCCAGCGACACCCCGAGCCCCAGAAGCACGAGCGCGGCCGCGGGGCCTGCAGCGGCCGCGAAGTCGAGCCCGCGCCACGTGGCGGCAGCGAACCCCTTGGTAGCCCAATGGGTCGGCAAGACCTGCGCGATTGACTGAACCCAGTCCGGAAGCAAGAAGCTCGGCATCCAAGCGCCACCCAGGAAGCTCGCGACGAGCGAGAAGAAGGTCCCGAACGAGGCGGCTTGGCGTGGCGACGTGCACCGGTCCGAGCGGGCTACCGAGAACGAGCTGATGAAGACCGCCTGGCCAAGCAGAACCAGAAGGAAGCCAGCCCACGAGCCTTGAACTCGGACGCCAAAGAGGCCAATGGCCACCGAGAACACGAGGACCCCGATCACGGTCGCCAAGCAGACGGTCGCGAGCCACTTGCCGATGCGAACGGTGACGGCGCTCGACGGTGACATGTCAATCCGATTGTCGAGCCCGAGCGCCCGGTCCGCGATGCGTTCCTTGGCTTGTTCGATCCCGAAGAAGAGGAGGAACATACAGAGCATCCCGGCGAAGTTGTGAGCGTACGTGTCGTAGTCGGCCCTGCCACCGGGGGGCCCGGCGACCTCGACTCGGTCGAATGGCGAGCCGAGGCCTGAGAGCACGGGCTTGGGCGCGTTCGAGCCCGGTGGGGCGGCGGCAGGGTCGACCGGGCTCACGAGCATCTGTCCGGCGAGATCGAAGACGATCGCCGCTGCCCTCGACGCGTCGTCGACGCCAGCCAACCGAAAGACCGTGCCTAGGCCAGCCTCGTAGGCGGGGCGGTCAACCCCAGTGGTCAGAGCCGTGATCTTGTGTTCGTACCAGAGGCCCTTGATGACGCCTTCTACGAGCCCGAGCTCTCCCTGTTTCGACGGATCAACCAGCAGCTTCATCGGCGCATCGTCGCCAGCGCCGGGCAGAAGCAACGCGGCGGACGAGTCTCCGCGGCCGACCGCAAGCTCAGCCTCGGCGAGGGTGACGGTCTCGACCTTTAGAGCGGACGTCTCCGAGAGCGTCTTCAAAAAGCTCTTCGCCGTCTCGGTCGGCGCCGATCCCTCGACCACCAGCAATGCGGTGCGTGCGGACCGCGGCGCAAAGAGCGTTCCGAGGAGCGCTCCGAGGACGATCGGGAGCACGATTGAGCTGATGGCGCCGTTCCGGTCGCGGACGAAGCGCAAGACGTCTCGTCGAATGATCGCGACCAGGATCGCGCTCGATGACCCTCTGGGGGCAGAGGCCGGCAGTTTGGGCGGCAGGTCAGGCGGCAGGTCAGGCGGCAGGTCAGGCGTCAGTTCGGGCGGCATGGTTCACCATCCCGGAGCGCGCGTCCGGTTCGCGCCATGAACACATCTTCGAGGGTTGCTCTTACTGGCGTCACGCCCTCCGAGGGGATGCCAGCGCGCTTCAGCAGAAGGACGATGCCGGCGGGGTCCACTTCAGCGGGGGCGACCACCGTAAAGCTCTGGCTCTTGGTCGGCTCGGGCCCTTCGAGACCGTGCGACGCGAGGAGCTCTTGGAGCGGCCCCAGCGCGACCAACTTGCCGCGGTCGACGATAGCGACGTCATGGCAAAGCGCTTCGACCTCCTCCATGTAGTGCGTCGTGTAGATGACAGTGCGGCCCTCCGCATGGAGCCGACGGAGCGCGTCGAACAGATGGAGCCGGGATTGCGGATCCACTCCGGTCGTGGGCTCGTCGCAAATGATGACCTCCGGATCGTGCAAAAGCGCCACGGCGAGGTTGAGTCGCCGCGCCATCCCACCTGAGAGGGTCGATACGCGCGAGCCGGCTCGGTCCGTGAGCTGGGCAAGGTCGAGGGCGGCCGTGATGCGCCCCGCCAAGGAGGCGCCTCGGACTCCGTAGAGCCCCGCGAAGAAGCGGAGGTTCTCGCGCACCGAAAGGTCCCCGTACAACGCGAGGGACTGGGGCACGATCCCGAGCCTCCGGGCGACGACGGCCCGGTCAGTCACCGCGTCGAGCCCAAGGACTCGGACCGTGCCGGAAGAAGGCCGAACGAGCCCTCCGATGCAACTGATGAAGGAGCTCTTGCCAGCGCCGTTCGGTCCGAGCAGCCCGAAGAAGCTCCCGTGTCGTACCGAGAGGGAGAGCCCGTCGACTGCGGGCCGCCCGGCTCCGTAGGCGATCACCAGGGAATCCACTTCTATTGCATTCAAGGCTCACTCCCACTGTCGTCACCGCTGTCGTCACCGCTGTGGTCACCGCTTTGGTCACCGCTGTCGTCACCGCTGTGGTCACCGCTGTGGTCACCGCTGTCGTCACCGCTGTGGTCACCGCTGTCGTCACCGCTGTGGTCACCGCTGTGGTCACCGCTGTGGTCACCGCTGTCGTCACCGCCGCGACCCGGCCCGGGTTAGGGTTTGGCGACTACGAGGGCCACAGGACCTGAATCGTCACCCTCTGGCGCGCGAGCTGAGCTTGCCGCGACCGCCGCATCCCGCGCGAGAGGGAGCCGTAGCAACGGCCAAGTTGAGTCGAGCGCATTGCCCAAAGCGGATACCCCAGAAAGGCCGTAAGGGCAATCACGGGGAGCCCGCTCGCGTTACCGACAATGTCCTGGCCATCGCGCTTGCCGTCGAGAGGGTCGCCTATGGGCTACAAGAAGATCCAATCCCAATGCCGCTCCGCGCTCACCGCGAGAGCCGAGGACCACCCGAGAGCGAGCCCGCTGACTTGTAGGCACCAGTGCGTCCATGCTCGATCCCCCGAGGGGCTCGAGACCGGTTTGGGCAGAGCCCCCTCAGCGTTGTGGTTCAGAAGTTGGCCAGAGCGGCACTCCCCGCGCCCTCCGGAACCCCAGCCTTCCTCCAGCGAAGTCGCCCAAGCACATCTGACGCCCGATTTGGCGCACCTTCGTTCCACAGGACTCGCTCGGGCTGGCCGGCAAATTCAATCGAAGATACTATCTGCCCGTTCGCTGGTTCGCGCCCATCAGCCCCGACGTCGCCGGCGCCGACGTTGTGCGGGCGCTGCTGCGGGGCCTGGGGCGGGTGTGCGACCGCCTGCGGGCGGGGGCCCACACCCTGGCACGTCGAGGTCGACAAGTTCCGCATCGACAAGTTCCGCATCGACAAGTTCCGCATCGACAAGTTCCGCATCGACAAGTTCCGCATCGACAAGTTCCGCATCGACAAGTTCCGCATCGACAAG
>CANMLD010000009.1 GCA_947498315.1 Pseudomonadota bacterium
CCGCGTTCGGGCGTCCAGAAGGACATCGACTTAGCGAGGCGGTCGACCTGATCCAGCGAGAGCCCGACGGCTTTGCCGACGTCGCGGACGGCCGAGCGCATGCGGTAGCAGATGTTCTCGCAGACGAGGGCCGTGTGGTCGCGCCCGTAGAAGTCGTAGACGAACTGAATCACCTCTTCGCGCCGCTCGTGTTCGAAGTCGACGTCGATGTCGGGCGGCTCGCCGCGCTCCTCGGAGATGAAGCGCTCGAAGAGGAGGCCCGCGCTGACCGGGTCGACCGACGTGATGCCGAGCGCGTAGCAGATGGCCGAGTTGGCCGCCGAGCCGCGCCCCTGACACAAGATGCCCTGCTGGCGCGCGAAGCCGACGATGTCGTGCATCGTGAGGAAGAAGCCCTCGACCCGCATGCGCTCGACCACCCCGAGCTCGTGGCGCAGCTGCCGCTCGGCCCCGGGTGGGAGCGGATCGCCGTAGCGCGCCCGGGCGCCGGCGAGGACGACGTCCACGAAGTGCGCGATCGGCGTCGTGCCCGCCGGCAGGTGCTTCTCGGGGTAGACGAAGCGCAGCTCGTCGAGGTTCAGCGTGCACTGCTCGGCGATGGCGAGCCCGCGGTCGACGGCGCCCCCGAGCCCGACGGTGTGGAAGCGGTGCGCCAGCTCGCGGGGCGACATGAGGCACCGCTCGGCGTGCGCTTCGAGCGCGTAGCCGGCTTTGTCGACTGGGACGCCGAGCCGGATGGCGGTGAGCGTGTCCATGAGCGGTTTACGCGACCGGCAGTGGTAACGAGCCGCGCCGGACGCCACGAGGCCGAGCCCGGTCGCCTCCGAGAGCGCGCGCGCCGCGTCGATGGCCGCCGCTTCCCCCGGCCCGTAGGAGCGCGAGACGAGGAGGCCGGCGTCGTCGCCGAGGGCCTGCACGGCCCGGCGTGCCAGCTCGGGCGAGGGCGGCCGAGTGAAGAGCACGAAGACCTCACCCGGCATCGACAGCAGCGCCGAGACCGAGAGAGACGGCTCTCCGCGCGGGCTCGTGGTGCGGGCCGTCGTGAGCCAGCGGCAGAGCTGCGCCCACCCCGCCCGGTTCTTCGCGAGCACGACGGCGCTGCCCGTGCCCGCCCTGCCCCGCTCACCCCAGAAGCGCGGATGGATGGGCGTGAAGTCGCTGAGGCTGATCTCAGCGCCCACGATGAGCGGCTGCCGCGCCTTCTTGGCGGCGGCGTGGGCCCGGACCACGCCGCCGACCTCATCGACGTCTGTGATCGCGAGCGCCGCGTAGCCCAAGCTGCGCGCCGACTCGACCATCTCTTCCGCGTGAGAAGCCCCCGCGAGGAAGGAGGCGTTGGTGCGGGCCCAGAGTTCAGCAAACATTTTTGATTACGGACTCCTGAGGTTCATTCCGCTTCGGATCGAGGCCTGTGGGCAACGCCACCAGATACTGATAATGCGTTCAGTATACAACTTGGTCAAGCCACAAGTAGCCAGCCCGTGAAGGTCGATCGCCGCAATGGTTCTCAGTCTGCCGCTGGGGGGGCGCGAGCAGGGATGATTAGGGCCGTGTTGGGTAGACCAGCCTCTCGCCTCCGAAGGCCGTCAACGCTCAATCAAAGACGCCATGCACGAACCACTGCCTCGTGGCGAGGTCGCGAAAGACCCAACTGCGCCGCCCCCACCGGTCCTTCACCACCCAGTAGTCGCGCGCCATGGGGCTGTCGTCCCACCAACCGCTCACGAGCCGCTCGGGGCCCGAGACGGCACCAGGTGGGCTCTCGAGCGACTCTCTGACCCGCACCAGCGGCGGGTCGGTGTACGGTGTCATGTCAGGAGCGGCGGCGACGGCTCTCAGGACGGGACGGCGCTCCAGCTCGAAGGTCCAAGGCTGAGGCTCTCGGAAGAGACGGGTCGGGCGGTCGCCCGGTGGCGCCACTGGGCCGCGAGGTGGAGGCGGTGCGGCGCCATTGCCACGACGCCGTGCTCCACCCGGTTCGGGCGTGAAAGGGACGAGGCGGAAGGCCCGTTCGGGACGATAGTCTTCGACCGAAACGACCGCGAGCCGGGTGTCGTCGAGGACGGCGGCGAGGCGAGCGACCGTCGTCGTGATGGTCTCCCGGGGTTCGGGTTCCGCGAAGAGGTCGAGCTGCCGCGGGAGCTGCCGGGAGGCCCGAATGACGGTGAGGGAGAGCCCGCACACGGGACCCGGCGGAGGCATGGCGCCGAGCCGCTCGAGGAGGAGGTCGCGCAGGAGGCCCGCTCCGGACTCGGGCCGTCCGAGATCGAGCTCGATCGTGTGGCTGCGCCGCTTCCGGTTCACCGTGGCGCCGGGGAAGAGTGCGAGGAGCTGGTGGTCTTCGGCCGGCTCGATCTGCAGCTCGAGCTCCACGGCTTCGGCGCCGTCGCCCCGGCTGCCGAGGCGACGACTGACCCGGTCAGCGACGGTCTTCAGCGCAAAGCCGAGAGCGTCGCGGTCGTCGATGGCGTCGTCGAAGACCGCGCGCTCGACCACGATCGGCGCCGGGGTGAGCGGGATGAGCCGGGCGACGTCCCGGCTGGCGTCACGCGCGGCGAGCGCCCTCACGATAGCGCCCGTGAGCACCCCGAAGCGCCGCTCCACGCTGGGGACGGGGAGCGCGAGGAGCGCGCCAACCGTGCGGATCCCGACGACCTGCAGAGCGCGTTCAGCGTCCGTGGGGAGGCGTGCGGCCGCGACCGAGAGTGCTCGAATCCGGTCGAGGTCGGGTGGCAGCGGTAGCGCGATGGGCGACGGTTCAGGCGAGGCCGTCGTGACCAAGTCGGGCACGGAGGCCAGCACGAGCGCGGCCCACGGCGAGAACGCGACCGCGACTCGCGGGAGGAAGCCCATGGCGTTCGCAATCCGCGCGATGTGACGCACGAAGTGGCTCGGGACGGCCTGGGCGAGCCCTGTTTGCCCGGGGAGGCGTACGCCGGTGAGGTCGACGAGCAGGGCGCCCGGCAGTGTCACCTCGAGCGCGGCGCTCCTCCCCCGAGCCGCCGAGTGGAGCGTGACGGTGTTCGCGACGACGGGCCCGATCTCGATGAGTGCGTCGGCCAGGGACGACAGGGCTGCCGCGGTGCGATCCGGTTCGTCTTCGAGGAGCTCGAGCTCGGGGCAGCGGCTCTCTGCCGTGCTCACCGACATGCCTGGACGCACGCCCATCTCGGCGGCGGCGGCGCTCGCGCCGACCAGACCGCGGCGCTGCTCGCCCGCTCGGTGGAAGAGCGCGAGTGGGACGCGCGCGCCCGCGGACGCCGACCCGTAACGCTCCCGGAGCGCGGCCTGAACGGGCAACCCAGGCAAGACGATGCAGGCGAAGGGCATCGGCGTCCCGTCAGCGCCCGTCGGATGCGACGGCAGGCGAGATCACGGCAGGCGAGATGATCGCGCCGTCGGCACCGAAGGACACCCGCCCGAAAGACACCCGATGGTCGGCGGGGACGACGGAGTGTTCTCGGGCCCGAATCACCAAGGCGGTGCCGCTCTCACGGACCCGCCGTCGCAAGCGATGATAGGTGGGCAGTCTCAGGGGCTGCAATGAGGCGGGGACGTCGAGCACCACCGTCCGGACGGCGCCACCAAGGAGGCACACCTCGACCACCCGAAGCGCGAGCGCGAGCTCGAAAGGTCGCACCAGGAGGAGCCGGTCGAGAGGGACACCGAACTGAGCCGCCGCCGGGGGGTAGAAGGTGCCTTCGAGATCGACGTAGACCGCGTAGCGGGTCGGATGGGCGTGGAGATCATGGGCGAGCGCGCCGAGCAACGCAGACGTGCCGCCGCTGCCGAGCGTGCCCATCACCTCGGTGACGGCGCCAGCGCGCAGAAGCGTCTCGCGCGGCGGTGCCTCGGAGCGTCGCGTGCCGTTCGGGACCGGAGCCGCGGCGCCCAGTTCGGACAACGCCTTCGGGAAGCGCTCGCGCAAGGTCGCCCGGAGCTGATCCGCCGTGAGCCCTGAACGCGGTGCGGCTCCAGGGCTGATGCTAGCGGCGTTGGGGAGGCTCATTTACTGATCTTATGTTCAGTACTCCTGTGCGTCAAGGCCCACTACCGCCGTCATACTCGATTCTGTTCTGCTAGAGTTTGAGCGGCGGCAAGGCGGAGCGTGATGATGATGGCGAAGGTGACGCTTCTAGTGCGGTTCAGCGTAGCGACGTGGCTCAGTGTGTTCGTCGTGGCTTCTCGGGCAGATTCAAGCCGTCGTTGCCGAGAACGCCACCTGCACGACCGACGCGCAGTGCGTGAAGATCGACACCAACCTGTGCGCCGTACCTGGGCTCGGTTGTTACGCCATCGGCATCGCGCAAGGAGAGGGGATACTGCCCCTCACCGGGCTACTGCAGCAGTACACGCAGCTCAACTGCCCCACCTCCGACTGCGATTGCGCACCGCCGACGGGCGCGACCTGCACGGCCGGAGAATGCACGGCCTCGGGGCAGTAGGGGCTCGATCGAACATCTCACCGGTCACACCTGGGCCACCTGCTGGCCATGACGCCACCTCCAAACTCCACGCGGACATCTCATGACGCTTCGACTCTCTCTATTCACCTTCGCTCTCATCGCGGCCTGCAGCACCAGCTCATCCAAGAGCACCCAGTCCGGCGCTGATGCGGCGACGTCCGATGCAGCCTCGACCGACGGGACCGACGCCGTAGATGGGGCCGACGTCGTCGATGGGGCCGACGTCGTCGACGGGGCCGACGCCGTCGACGGGACCGACGCCGTCGATGGGGCCGCCGACGGGGCCGACGCCACCGACGGCAGCGATGGTACCGACGGTGAACCGCTCTTCACCGGGCAGGAAGCCGTGAGCAGCGGGGGCACCTACCGCGGCCGTCTGTCCGGTGTCGACGACGGAGTCACCCTCGGCACGGCAGCGACCGCGTCCCTCGTGGTCACGATGTCGGTCGACGGTACCCCTGCCAACATCGCCATCGAGGCTAGCTTCATCCACCAGGGGATGGGGCATGGCGGTCCGAAGGCTCCGAAGCTGAGCGGTGGAGCGAACGGTGAATTCGCGATTGCAGATCTGGTCCCGTCGATGGCCGGGACATGGGAGCTCCAGCTCGAACTCACCGGGGCGACGGGGACGGAGACCCTCGCCTTCGAGCTCGAAGTGACCCCGTGAAGTCGACGCCCATCCTCTTCACACTGCTGGCCAGCGGGGCTTCGTGGGCTGGGTGCGCGAGCCACGACGATGACGTCCACTCCGAATCCCACGACGCCCACACTACGGACGGTGCGGACGTTGACCACTCTGGAGGCGATCACACCGAGGGCAGCGACGCCTCGGGCGGCGATCACGCGGGTGAGGTGGTGCTGACGGAGGCCGAGATCCGCTTCGGCTGCTTGCCCATGGGGACCGGCGAAGCGGCGCACGTCATGTGCAACCACGGGCATTCACTGAGCTTTCGTTCCGAGAACCTGTATGAGCGCTACGAGTACCTGACGGCGCTCGGCAGGACAGACCTCACGGAGGCCGACCTCATGATGGGGTCTGCTCCGATGTCGGGGATGGCTGGCGACGCCGAGACGGGCTTGCCCGACCCGCTCACGCCGCTCCTCGAAGCGACGGTCGGCGAGCGCGTGCGAATCCGGCTCCTCTCCTACGGCCCCGAGATGCACGACTTCCACGTCCACGGACACGTCTGGAAAGAGGGCGCGTTTTGGAAGGACACCGAGCCCCTCATGCCGGCGCAGGTCTACGACGGCGTCGAGTTCTATGCGGGCGCTGGCGCCGACGACCCCACCCCACGCTCAGGTCCTGGCGACTGGATGTATCACTGCCACGTCGAGCCCCACATCGCGTCGGGCATGTGGGGGCTCTTCCGGGTTCGCGACGTGGGCGACGACGCCGGGCTCGACGGCGGCCGCTATGCGGACGAGCTCCCATCGGCGGTTGGTGGTCCGGGAGAGACCGTCGACTTCTGGCTGGTGGCGGCCGAGGTGCCCGTCGGCGTCACTCGGGAGTTCATCCCAGGCATGGACGGGCTCATCACCGTTGAACGTAAGGCCCGGATCTACGTGCCGCTGCCGGACGAAGCCACCTTCGTGGCCGCCACCGCTCAGTCCATACGCGAACGCTTGATGCCGGAGCTGGAGCAAGTCCAACCGGCAGCGCTGGTCGTACGGCTCGGCACGCGGATGCGAGTCCACTTACGAAACGTGATGGACGAGGCACCGGCCACGCTGCACCCGCACGGAGTGGCGTACGCGGTTGACCAGGACGGCAGCATGCCGGACGACGTCGCATGGCCTGGTGGTGCGCCGATCCTGCAGGAGTGGCTCGCCGACACGCCCGGGACATGGCCGCTGCACGACCACGCCCGCACACTCGAGAACCTCTCGCGTGGCCTGTTTGGCGCGATCGTGGTCAAGACCCCGGAGGAGGAAGCGCGTCTCGACCGCGACTACCTGCTCGTCTTCCACGACTTCGACATGAACTGGTTCATGGGCTACGAAGGGCCACCCATCGTTAGCGGCGGTCACTGAGGGCTCGCCCCTCTCAGCCCCCGATCACGCCCCCATCGGAGCGCCGGATGGCGACCACGGCCGGGCGAGGCGGGAGGGCGGGATCCTCGTCAGGGAAGCGCGTGCTCGGGTTCTCCCAGGTAGAGCCGGCGCCGGGGTGTTGGATCGAAACGAAGAGAGTGCGTCCGTCCGGCGTGAAGCACGGTCCGGTCGCCTCCGCCCCCGTCGGGACCGAGGCGAAGCGCCGGGTAACGGCGGCGCCCTCTGGCCCCGAGAGGTCGAGCATCCAGATCCCGTCGGCGACGCCCGTTCGATACTCGGCACCGTCGCTCGTGATCCAAAGCCGGCCTGATGGATCGAGCGTGCCGTTGTCGGGGCAGACGACCACGCCGTCGGCACTCGCCGCCGGCACGCCGCGACGTCCCGCAGCCGATCGAGCGGCGTCATCGAGGCGGGGATCATCGCCGTACAGGAGGACGTCCCACGTCGCCGCATCCGCCGCGGGATCGGGCCCACGAGGGCCCATGGCCGATGTGATGACCAGCACGTGGCCGTAAGGGTTCGTCGCCCGAGGCGAACCGGGGGCCGCCTCCTTTCGTTCATCGTTCGACGTGAGCATGACGAAGATGCGGCCATCGGGATGAACCACGACGTCCTCCGGCCGATCGAGCGGCGTGGCACCTACGAGCGCTGCGGCTCGACGAGCGTCGATGACCACGTCGCCCTGGTCGCGGAAGCCTGCCGTGGCCGTGAGAGGACCCTGCCCCGCTACGAGCGCTCGCCATTGTAGCGCGCCGGACTCCGTGAGGTGGGCGACGCTCAACACCCCGTCCGTCAGTAAGGTCCGCGCGGCGACGCCACGATGGCGGGCCGGGTCGTAAGCCTCACGAGAGACCCAGCGGTAGAGGTGCTGAAACTTCTGGTCATCGGCGCTGAAGACGACGACCTGGCCGGACGGCGCGACCACTGTCGTGGCGCACTCGTGCTTGAAGCGCCCCAGCGCCGAGTGTTTGACCGGCGGCACCCGAGGATCGCGTGGGTCGATCTCGACGATCCACCCGAAACGGTTGAACTCGGCGGGCTCGTTGGTGAGGTCGAAACGCGGATCGGCCTTCCACCACTCGAAGACCGGCGTCATGGAGAGCCCGAACGACGCGGCGGTCTCGGCGTCGCGGCCGAGCGTGGCCGGATCACCACGGAAGTACTTCTCAATGTTCTCCTCGGCAGTGAGCACCGTGCCCCAAGGAGTGGTACCACCTGCGCAATTGGCCAGGGTCCCCGTGATCTTGCGCGCCCTTCGGTCAGCACGGGTCGCGAGGCGGGGGTGGCCGGCGGCGGGGCCGCTCACGAGACATGCGGGGCCCAAGGCCGAGAGACGGCGGTTACGCGGCGAGGAAGGCCTGACCTGCCAAGTCCCCTGAGTGGAGAAGGCGACGTCGAGTACCGAGTGCCCGACCGCTGCCATCTGCAGGCGGCGTTGTTCGCGGGACAGGCCCGCGTCCGTGACGCCCGGAAACATCAGCCGGTCGTCGACGGCTTCGTGGTTCACGCAGAGCAGCCCCGCCACCGTTCGTTCCGAGGCGTGCGGGTCGTCCGTGAAGAATGCCAAGAAGTCGCAGTTGTAGCCGACCCGGAGCGCTTGATCGGCGGCGTCGGCCGGGAGCGGGGCCCCTCCAGTGGCGACGAGCGGCGTCCCCCAGGCGGCGACCACATGGGCATCGTAGCCGTCTGGGAGAATGAGACGCTTCGTGAGAGCGCGGCTGACTTCTGCGAAGGGGAGCGGCGGCGATGATGCTTGCGCGAAGCGGCTGGCACCGAGGAACGACGCCAGGCCGCCGATGAGGGTACGACGCGAGAAACGTCGGGCCACGAGGACTTCGAAGGTCGGTGCACTCACGAGCGAGTGGGGCCCGGCACTCCCACGAAGGTCAGCGCTTGACCCGACGGGGTGCCAATGAGTTCGCTATCTCGCATCACGGTCCGACCCCGAATGATCGTGGCCACCGGGACCCCTTGGAAGGTCACACCTTCAAAAGGGCTCCAGCCGCAGCGTGACGCCGCCATCGCCCGAGTGAACGTACGGCGAGCGGCCAGGTCGACGAGCGTGAGGTCAGCGTCGTACCCAACCGCAATACGCCCTTTACGCACGATGCCAAAGACCCGCGCCGGACCGGCGGCGGTGAGATCGACGACTCGCTCGAGGGAGAGCCGCCCAGCCGCGGCGTGGTCGAGAAGAACTGTCAGCAAGGTCTGGACGCCCGGCATCCCCGATGGTGTGCCCGGATAGGCCTTGCTCTTCTCCTGGAGCGAGTGCGGCGCGTGGTCGCTGCCGACGACGTCGACGAGCCCGGAGTTCACTGCCCACCAGAGCGCCGCACGGTGCTCCTCGCCACGAATGGGTGGGTTCATCTGGGCCAATGTCCCCAGGCGCTCGTAGCACTCCGGGGCGGCAAAGGTGAGGTGCTGTGGGGTGACTTCGAAGGTCGCGATGTCCTTGTACGCTGCAAGGAGGGGCAGTTCACCACGGCTCGTGACGTGAAGCACGTGAACGGGGCGCCCCACCCGGCGCGCGAGTGGCAGAAGTTGCTCGACGGCCGTGACCGCGGCGACCTCGTCACGCCATACTGGGTGGTCAGCGACGACGTGCGCCAAGTGCCGGCGCGCCTCGAGGCGCCGCTCGTCCTCCGCGTGGACAGCCACGCGACGGCGTCCAGAACGAAGGACGGCTTCGAGGACGCCAAGATCATCGACCAAGAGACTGCCGGTCGAGCTGCCCATGAAGACTTTGATGCCGGCGGCGCCAGGCAAGCTCTCGAGCTCGCCGGTCATGTGAGCGTTCTCGGGGCAAGCCCCGACGAAGAACGCGAAGTCGGCCCATGCGGTCTCTCGCGCGCGAGCAACCTTCCAACCGAGGAGTTCAGCCGTCGTCGTACTCGGCTTCGTATTGGGCATCTCCATGAACGACGTGACGCCGCCGAGCACGGCACTCGCGCTGCCGCTGCCGATGTCCTCCTTGTGCTCTAGTCCCGGCTCGCGAAAGTGGACCTGAGTGTCGATGGCACCGGGGAGCACATGCAGCCCAGTCGCGTCGATGCGTTCAGCTGACCTGCACCCGCCCAGCGAGCCGAGAGCGACTATGCGTCCTCCTCGGACACCCACGTCGGCCCGGACGATCCCGCTTGGCGTCACGACACTTCCACCGGAGACGACGAGGTCGAAGCTCTCTTCCCGCGGCGCAGACGCAACGAACCCGGAACTACCCGAGGAGAGCTCCCACGATGGTGCAGCGAACGAACGTGCGGCCTCATGGAAGGCGGCGAGCACAGCACGAAGTGAGGATGAGATCCGCTCCGGTTCGCACGCGAGGAGGGTCTCTAGCTCCGCTAGCGACACCCACTCGAGCCCTGCGACCTCCGCCGGATCGGGCGAGAACGTGGGCAACGAACCATCGGAGACGTCCGTAATGCCCGCCGTTCGAGCAACGTAGACCGTCATGAACTCATGCGCCGTCTCCACAGACGCGGAGAGCTTGCCGAGCCAATGCAACGCCGGCGCCTTTACCCCCAGCTCTTCCGCGAACTCCCGAATCGCCGTGCCGAAAGGATCCTCACCAGCGCCCACGTGCCCACTCGCCGACGCTCCGAGAAGCCCCGGGCTCTCATCTTTGATGAGCGAGCGCCGCTGCAAGAGAAGCCGCCCATCACTGTGATACAGCAAGACACTCACCGCGCGATGGCGCAGCCCTCGCCGATGAACCTCAGAGCGGGGCAGAACGTCTACCGGCACATCGCTACCGTCAACCACATCGAAGAGCTCATCGTCGGTCGTCATCATCCTTCCCCTTGGGGGCCCTCACCGCCCCACTATGCCAACCATACCCGCACCCGGCACTGCTGACAGCAACAATGGCCGTCACTCGATGGCCGTCACTCGATGGCCGTCACTCGATGGCCGATGCTCGATGCTCGATGGCCGATGCTCGATGGCCGATGCTCGATGGCCGATGCTGGCGGTACTCTCATGAACAGCGACGCAACAACTACCTGTCGAGCACGACTCGAAACGGCCCCTCCTCCTCCCCATCGAACCTGACGAACTCGGCATCCGCCCGCCACCGAGGGCAGAGGCAAGCGCCACCCACCTCAGGGATCGATTCGATGTCTTCATGGACAGCATAGAAGGCCTCACTGAGTGACCGTAGCGACGGAAGCTGTGCCATGTCCGGCGCCGTTGCGACTCGAGCACACCCGCAACGCGGCTCCCCAACCAACAACGGGACCGCTGAAAGTGGCGTCGAGAAGGCCCGAAACCGCGCCGCTGCCGCGATCGTGTCCCGAGGTTCGACGACCCTGAGCGCACGATTGGCCGGCCACTCACCGGTGAACAGTAGCGTCGCCGCAATGAGCCGCGCACCGATCACGGCGTACGGCCGACAGTGAGCAATGAGAATCAACGTAGAAACGGCCAAGACGGCAGCCACGAGCGCGAGCCTCGTCGCGCGCGAGCCAACGCCCAGCACCCGGTCAAGGACGGTACCGCCGAACAGCGCCGGTCCAACGAGCGCCACGTTCAGGTGACGCAGATTCCAATCCGGCGTCACGCCCGCCGCGTGGCCGAGCGTCGGCAAAAGCATGTCGGCCAACGCAGGGCTCGCCGCTACAAACAACCAGGCCAGGGCAAAGATGCTGAGTCGCCGAAACTGCGGCTCCCCAACAGGCCGCATCAGCGCGATCCCGGCCCAGAGACCAGCGACCGCACCGGTCCCGAGCCCGAACACCCACCCGAGGCCCGCCACGGTAGGAACTACGGTCAGCACCACGAGTCCCCACGACGCGGAGAGCACGGTATCTAGCTTCAACGCTGACGCGAAGTGCTCCAGATACTCGACGTGCATCACGTTGCCTGGCTCCCGCAACACGAAGAAACGGAACCCGAGGAGCGCCGCCGCTACCGTCCCCGAAACCAGCACTGGCGCCCACCCTGACCTCAACCGACGCCATCCCCCCTCGAAGAGAAGCACGATGACCAAGAGCCCAGCCACCACGATGCCCTGCTCCTTGGACAGGCCCGCAATCGCCGTGAGCACGCCTCCGAGGACGAGTCGATGCCCCCGAGCGAGGACAATGACGGCCAGCAGCGAGAGGATCACCATCAACTGCGTCTCTTGCGCATTGATCCAGGAGATGGTCTCGGCGAACGACGGATGAACCAGGTAGAGCGCCGCCGCGAGTCGCGTCGCCAAGGTCGACAGATGCAGGCGGCGCCCGAGGACAGCGACCAGCAAGGCGGTGACGACGTGAAGCAGCGCCGTCATCAGCCGCCATGCCCACCATGCCGTCCCAAACGCCCAGTACTCGAGCCCAAACCACAGATTCGTCACGGGACGCCAGATCGGCTCGCGATGATTGCCGTACTCGGAGAAGAGTCGCCCCAACGCGTCCCAGTCGGTGGTGTGCGTCGAGAGCCACCTCCCGATGGCGAAGAAATACCAGTCGTCCTCATCAAGCGGAGGGTTCGGGAGGAGCCACCCCACCGCAAAGGCCAAGCCCCCTGCCGGAATAGTCCAAACCCACCACGGCAGTCCTACGACATCACGCTCCAGCGACGTCGTTGGCCGTCGCACGATCGCCGAGACGACCGCGCACGCAATCAGGAGCGCCGCGCCGTGCCGCGGATCGATGTTCAACGCCGTGGAGACTGCGGGGATGGGCGACGGGCCAGACAGAGCAGCGTCATCAAGGCGCCCACCAGGAGCAATGCCCGCCCAGGCCCCGGAGCTTTCGCAGCGGCAACGCAGCCCTCATCGAGCGTCGAGTACACCCCAGAAGAGAGGTCCGTCGCCGAGAAAGGACCCACCCCTCCATCGCCACCCGAGTCGGGCGCTCCCCCATCGACGCTACCGCTGACATCGCCATCGCCCGGGTTGTCCGAATCAGGGTTGCCATCGCCGTCACCGACCTGATCCTCCGGGATGCAAACATCGAACTCGTCCGGCTGCCAATCACCGTTGCAGCAGAATCCGGAGCTCACCGTCTCGGGTCCACACGCGCAGGGCGCCTCAATCTCGGTGTTCGGCACACAGACACACCCTTCCGCGTCTACGAAGAGGTTCACGAACCCGATGTTGTTCCCTTCGCCGAGCGGGTTGAAATCAGTCCCCTCTCCGATCTCATTCGAAGTATCGATGACGATCCACGACTTATAGGTCCCGGACGGCGACTCCTCTCGCTGAATGACGATGTCGAGACACTCCCCTGCAGCGAGCCCCGGTTCACCGCCGACCTCTTTGGACCCGTAGAAGACCGTCTTGTCACCGAGGCCAAACTTGGAGCCGTTGAAGCCAGGGTTCTCGGGCGCGTCGTAGTAGACGTCCACCGCGAAGTGCTGTGCCGCGACGTCCCCGACGTTGCAGACCTTTACGGCGTAGTCGATGAGCGTGCAGCGAACAAAGCCGTCGAAGTCCACGACGACGAGGTCTGGACCTGCGGTGACAGGCGCCACGAACGAGACCACCTCCGGCCCGAAGACGTTGTTGGTCTCATCGAGCTCCGTCACGTTCCCAAGGAAGTCGAGGACGACCCACGTGCGATGTTCACCCGCGGTCGCGTCGTCCCAACACACGGAGACGGTGGTAGTCGCACCAGCGGCCAATGATGGGATAGTCAGATAATCCGCTGGTGCCGTCTCAATCGGCGCGTTCGGCGTGGTCGGTGCGACGCCGAGAGAGAAGAAGACGTCGACGTCGACCGACGTGGCGTCGAGCGTCCCGTCGTTCTCGATCTCGATCTCGTAACAAAGCGACGCCCCGGACAACTGCCACTGAATCGACTTTACTGATAGGTCAGGTCGAATCGCTGCCGCTTCGACGTCGTAGGGGAACGGGCCCTCGAGGTTGTTCTCCACCGAGCACTCCGTTCCGATGCCACCGTCGTCGATGGCGACCCAAGCGCGCCTTTCGGCGTTTGGCATCCCCTTCTGCACGTGCGGCGTGAGCGAGGCCTCCTCACCCGGTGCGAGCGCAGGCAAGGTCCAAATGAAGTCAGGCACTTGGCCTTCCACGGGCGCCGTAATGGAGTTGAAGAAGAGGTTCACGGTCGTGGGGCCGGATGCCTTCGCCCCAAGGTTCTTCACCTTCGCCGCGTAGGTCACGTCCGCTCCAACGACCTGAACGTTCAGCAGGCTGACGTCGAGATCCGGGCAGTCAGGCGACGCCGGGGTGACCGTCACCGAGACAGGCCCCCCGATGTTGTTGTTCTCGTCCGTCTCGTCGACGAGCCCTTCGAGGTCCACCATGGCACAGCCGGTGTGGCCACCCGGTGCGAGCTTGATGAGGAGGTCGACGGACGCCGTCGCCCCCGGCGCGAGCGCGGGCACATCGACGAAGACGTCACCGATGGCGTCGAGACTGACGGGCTTCACGAGCCACGCGGCAGGAGGGCAAACGCCGCCGGGCGCATCGACCATCACGTCGACTTTGGCCGTCGCCGGCGACGCCTCCGTTCCGACGTTCTTCACGACGGCAGTGTATTTGACCTGAGCGCCTGACGCCTGCGCCACGACTGACTGTATACGCAGGTCTGGCCCCTTGCCGGCGAGCGCCGGGACCGTTCCGGGAATCGGTCCAGCCCGGTTGTTTGCCGACTGCGCCTCCTTGGTGACCGCGTAAGAGAACGACGCCAACTGCGGGTCGAAGGCAATGCTGTCGACGAGCGCCCACGCCGAGAAAGGTCCAGGTACCTCGAAGTCGAACTCGAACCCGAACTCCTCGAGCTGGTTTGGCGCCATGATCGCAGGCAACGCCACGATGAGCGGAGTGAAGTCGGTCGTAACCGGCGCCGAGGGCAGGTCCGGAAACAGGAGAACATCGACCCCGCAGTCACTGCACTCCGGCGAGATGTAGGCCACGTCGGACATGTCGGCGATGTCAGCGCTCTTGTTCTGGACCGTGACCTTGAACTGCACCCGGGCAGTCCCCGGAACGAGAGTCCACTCTGGAATGGCGATGACGAGGTCAGGCTTGGCCGAGGCGACCACGCTTCCGAGAAGCACAGCGAGCAACACGGCAGGTACAGCTCTCATGAACAAGCCTCCGACACCACACGACTTTCCCGGCTGACTACCCGCTCGTGGGCAGGCAACGGCACCTGACCACTCACGGGCTACAGCGCCGCGACCTCCGCAGTATCGGGGAACCGCGACTCAGAATCCAGTGCGAGTCTTCGTCAAAGCCCAACGCCGCTTCCGCTTGCTCGCCATATGGCGACCGCTGCACGCTCTCACAGAGAACCCACTCTCACTCGACCATCGCAGCGTGAAGTGCGTCCGTCGTCCGTCGCAGGCGGTCCAGATATCGCTCAGCCTCCCGCGCCCCACCCGGAATGATGACGAGTTGACATGACGTGAGCTGCGCTAGCCGTTCACTCGTGGCGCGGGGGCGATACTCTTCTTGCACGACCACGGCTGAGCTGCCCTTCATGAGCGAGAGCACCGCGGCGACATGCTTCGGGCTCGGCGGAATCCCGGGCAGCGGCTCGATGGTCGCAAGCCGCGTCAGACCAAGCCAGTGTTCGAGGTACGTGAGTGACTGATGGTAGCTGACGACAGTCCGCCGAGCCGCCGGGATCGCATCGAAGCGAGCACGCTCGGACGTCGCGAACGCCAGGAGAGCGCTCTTCAGGACCGTGGCCCGCGCGACGTAGCCTTGTGCGTTCGCCGGATCGAGTCGCGCGAGCCGTGCTGCGAGTGTCATGGCGACGGCCGCGCCCGAGCGTGGTTCATACGCGTAGTGCGGGTTCCCCTGTGCGTGAACGTCGCCCTCTGACCGCGCAACGGGCCCCTTCGGGACTTCAAGCCGCGCCACTGCCGTTGACGCGTCGAAATACCCCGGTCCGCCGGGCTGTATCGCCGGGTTCCGCGCATTGACGAGCATCGGCGGCAACCAGCCGACCTCGAGCTCCATTCCGTTGACGATGAGCAAGTCCGCTCGGCTGAGAGGGACGAGGAGCGTTGGTCGCGGGTCCACGTAGTGAGGATCTTCGGCCGCGAAGGAGAGCACCGTAACCGTCCCAGCATCCCCGACGACCTCACGTGCGATGGCGCCGAGATCCGGCAACGTCGCAACCACACGCACTCCGGCGGCGGCCGTCCTCGCCCCGAAGACCAGCCCGAGTGCCAGGATGACCCCCACGAGCCGCCTCGTCGCGCCTGACCACCGCCCCCCGACGCTCGGCCATCCAATTACCCGCAATGTGTTCATGGGCTCCCTACGAGCGACCGGAAGACCGGCGCCGATCTGCACGCGTCAAAGTGAGTGGGCACCGTGCGCCCCCACGAGCAATTCGAGGCCGAGCACGACGCTCCAGACGGGCGCCTCGCGAAAACCGGCGAGGTCCGACGCCATTTCCAGGCGTATCCGCGAAAAATGTGAGGGCCAGTACGTGCCCTGCACCGTCGCGCGCTGCCGCAGCGACGTCCACTCGGGATCGAGTGGGTCGAGCGCTGCCGAATCGCCTAGTGGACCCGTGACGGCCTCGTAGCGCGCCCCAATCGACCACTCCGGGTCGATGTCCCACACGAGCGAGGCGAATCCGCCCACGTCCTGCACGACGTCGTCTGGAACCTGACGCGTGCGAAACAGGGCTTCGAGCGCGAAGGTCAGCGCCGTACGCTCCGCGTTGCCACGCGGTCGATGACGAACGAGCAGGTCCAGCCCGTAGATCTCAGACCGAGTCTCTCTCCCACTTGGATTTGGACCGAACTGCCCGCTCAGGCCAAAACCGACGCCGGTGTCTACCGACGCGTCCCAAAACTGCTTCACCCCGAGCAGATAGACGAAATCGCCGATGCTCTCGATCTCACCGTTTGCGCTGCCACCGTAGGACCGCATGCAGCAGTCGCCGTCTGGCATCTGCATGGACGACACGAGCTCGAGAAACCACGGCGCGGGCGCGAGCCAGGAGAGCTCGACGCCCAGCCCGCGGTTGCCCTCACTGCCGAAGAACTTCCCAATGGCGAGCGGCTGCGCCGAGAACTGCCACGCGTGCGGGTGCGAGGCGTTGGCCCGCCCGAAACGCGACAAGAACTGACCCGCCCGAATCTGAAAGCCAGCGGGGATGCCGAGGCTGGTCCCATAGGCCTCTTCGATCTCGACGCCGAAAAGCGCGAACGCGAAGTTCGCATCGAAGCGCAGGTAAGGGTCAGCCGCAGCCCCGACGGCCAGCTCCAGGGACTGGAAGTTGAAGCCCACCGTGCTCGGGTCGTGCCCACCGGTCCAACCGGGCTCGTCCGAATGCCATGCGCCCGCCACGTCGAGGATGAACGCCATCTCGGGGAGAAAGGCGGCCGCGCCAGGCGAGTCGCCACCCGTAGGGATGGGCAAGGCCTGGTCTTCGCCCGCGTCTGCCGCGAGCGCCTTCTCCAGCGCAAGGAGCTCCTCCGGCGTCGGCTCGGCCGGCGTCACGGGCGGTTCGGAGGCCGCGAGCACCCGCGAGAGTAACGACAGCGCGATGACGAACGCGCTGGAGGAACGCCAGCAGCCGACGCTCATCGGCGAGTCACCGTGGCGCTCATCACCGACGAAGCGAGCCCCGCCGAGAGCGTCTCGAGGAGCGCTTCACCCGCTGAGCCGTCGACTGCAGAAAGCAGGGCAGCGAAGTCCACCGAGTCGAAGAGGGTCTGCTGGACCAGGAGCGTCGCGTCCACTTGCGCGACCGGTGCTTCGTCGGCTCCGAAGGTGCCTGACACCGGCGACGCGATGGCGGCGCCCAAAGGCACCTCGAACGAAATCGGAAACCCATCTACCGAGAGGCGGTTGCCGTCTCCGGTTCGCCGATCATAGACCGTCCCGACGATCCGCGCTCGTTCGAGATCGACGGTAGCCGAGACCATCCGAATGGCGCCGACAGCACACCGATCCGGGCAATCGCCCAATGCCAACGGCACGGGCACGCCGTCGACGGCCGGCGACACCGTGGACTCGACAGGCATCAAGGTCACGGACACCTCAGCCTCGCCATCCCCGCCCGCGAGCTCAGCGGCGATCTCGTCGTACGGAACGAGCCGGCCATCATCAGCATGACAGTGCCCCCCGTGACAGAGGCCGTATCCGGCCGGCGGGTTCGCAGGGTCGAAGGCCACCCTGCTCGCCGCCGCGGACTCACTCAAACCGACGGAGAACCCCGCGACGACGACGTCGAAGCGGGTCAGCTCGATCGCGTAGTCCTGCGCGGTGATCCAACGCCCCGCGACGACTCGGCCCTCCGGCAGGTCGAGCGCGACCGACAGCGTCGGGACCAACCTCCCGATCGGCTCGCCCGCGTCGAACGCGCATGAGGAGATCAGGACCGCGCCCCAAAGTCGCCAGAGAGCGGTGCGGCCAGAGCTGGAGAGCAGGTAGTGAGACATGCCGAGACCCTATCGCTCTACGCGCCTATCCGCAATCGCTTTGCGAAAGCAAACCAGTGGCGCAAACGACGGCGACGTCACGGGTCGTAGATCGTGCTGAACACCGACGTACCGCGCCCCTTCACGGTCCGTCCGTCCGGAAGCCGAAGCTCGAATCGAGCGCCGTCGAAGTCGTTCACCGGCTGCACGAACGCCTCCACGAAAGCCCGTATGAACGGCGGCACCGGCGCGAGTACGTCCTCGCGCAACTGAAGCCCGGTGCTCCGGACCTCGAGCGACATCGCTCCGGCGGCGGTCTCGCCTCGGAGCGCGTAACGAGTCGGCGTACGACGGGAGGCCTTCGACGCGTCTTTGCGCGACGACGTCACCTTCGATTGCGCCGCTACGGTCCACGCGATCGTCCGCTTGCCTTCGGTGACGACGAGCCATGTGTGCGTCGTCGATTCGAAGACCTTCGGCGCCCGAAGCTCGAACGCCGCCACGGCGATGTCGCCCGACCGCCCTTGGAAGCGCAACATCGACTGCGCCAGCGTCTGCGGGAGTTTGTTCGACAGGCCCCACTCGACGTAGCCCTCTCCCGAGATCGACACCCAGCCGCTATCGCCGAGCCGCTCGCGGCCTGTCACCCGAGCAGACGTCGCCGGCAACCAAAGGGCGACCGTCCCGCCATTCGGGTAGAGGAGCGGCTGCTCGCCAGGCCTGAAGCCCGCGTTCGCCTTGGCGAGGTCGATGTCGAGCTCGAGCGCATAACCCCACGCATCCGTTCGCAGCCGCAGCGTGTCCCCATCGACCCGCAAGGATTGGGCGTCCCCAAAGGCCAAGTCGAGCCGGTCTGGACTCGTCTTGGCGGTCTCCTGCTTCGCGGCGCAGCGGTAGAACTCCGCCGCCGTGCCCGGAGTACTCCCGATCGGCGGCGCGACCCGGATGACGTCGATGGCGGCGTGCCGACTCCCCGGGCCGAGGTGGGTCAAGATGAAGGCGGCTTGAATGAAGCCACCCGAAGGCAGCCGCACGAACACCATCCATCGCTCGAAGTAGCCTTCGTCATCGAGGCGAGCGTCATGGGCCCCGACGAGGCCCAAAATGACCTCGGTAGCTCCCGTTTGCCAACCCTCGACGCGGTCTGCGTGCGCTCGCGGGGAGCTCAGGGTCGCTAGGCTGAGCGCCAAAAACACGAGCACGAGCCTCGCTAGAGTCGATAGGCCCGGTTGATGCGTCGAGAGCATGGCGTCTTTAGTCACTGCTCTGTTGTATCGCCTCGCCTGTATCGCCTCGCCTTCAAAGCGCGAAGAAGTGACAGACGCGATGATTCGGGGTTAGATCCAGCCGTGCGAGACTCCCCACCCGTTCGTTCTCCGCTCCCAGCAGCGCTCGAAGCGATCGTCGGCCCAGATGCGATGCGGCGCGGCACCCCCGAGCGCTACGCGTACGCCGCCGACCTGTGGCCCAAAAATCAGCTCTGGAAGATGCAGGGCGAGCCGGCCCGCTACGCACCCGACGCCGTCGTGCAGCCAGGGACCGAAGCCGAGATCATCGCCATCTGCGCTGCGGTGGCCGAGCGGAGCGTCCCCCTCATCCCCTATGGCGCCGGCAGCGGCGTCTGCGGCGGTACCGTCCCCATTCGGGGCGGCGTCATCATGGACGTGCGTCGCCTCCGAAATATCGGCCCCATCGACCCACTCGACATGACCGTGACCGTCGACGCCGGTGTCATCGGCATGCACCTCGAAGAGACGCTCGCTGAACGCGGCTACACGCTCGGTCACTTTCCATCGTCCATCCTCTGCTCGACCGTCGGCGGGTGGGTCGCGGCCCGCTCGGCCGGACAGTTCTCCTCGAAATACGGCAAGATAGAGGACATGGTCGTCGGCGTCCGTGTGGTCCTGCCCGACGGTCGCGTCGTTGAGACCCACGAGTCGCAGCCGCACGACCTCACCGCGCTCTACGTCGGCTCAGAAGGCACTCTCGGCACCATCGTATCGGCCACACTGCGCGTTCATCCCGCCCCCGAGACCCAGGTCTTCCGTGGCTTCCGGTTCCGTACCCTCGACGATGCCGTCCGCGGCATCCGCCTCCTCATGCAATCCGGCAAAGAGCCCTGTCTCGTCCGCCTCTACGATCCCGTCGACACGCTACTTCACCGGTCCAAGGACCCAGCTGCATCGTTCAAGGACAGCACCGAGAGCCCCTCCTTCCTCCACGGACTGTTGGACTCGGCTCTCGGCCGCGGTGCTAAAAAGGCCGGGATCGCTCTCGCGCTCGGCAACCCGTCGCTTCTCAATCGACTCGCAAATACGGTCGCTGCCGAGTGCCTCCTCATCGTTGGCTTCGAAGGCGCGACCTCGGTCGTCGACCGCGACGCTCCGGCGGCATGGCGCCTCCTCGAAGACGCCGGCGGTGTGGATGGCGGTGAAGGCCCCGGTCGTCAGTGGCTCGAGAAGCGCTACGCCGTGTCCTTCAAGCAATCTGCGATCTACGCGGCGGGCGCCTTCGTCGACACGCTCGAAGTCGGCTGCACTTGGTCCCGCCTGCTCCCGGTCTACCACGCTGTCCGCGCCGCATTGGCCCCGCATGCGCTCATCATGGCGCACATGAGCCACGCCTACCGCGAAGGCTGCTCCATCTACTTCACCTTCGCCGCGCACCGCCGCGACCCGAAGGCTCTCGAGCGCCACTACGACCGTGTCATCGAAGAAGCGCTCACCGCGGTCATCCGCGAAGGCGGCTCCATCGCCCACCACCACGGCGTCGGCCTCGCCAAACGCGACCACATGGCGCGCGAACACGGCGCTGGCCTCCGCCTCCTCTACGCTGCCAAGGACGCCCTCGACCCCTTCGCTCTCATGAACCCCGGGAAAGTGCTCCCGGATCGGGCGGTGACGCAGTGAGCGCTCGAACGCCAAAGTCCGGCCCCCCCGCGGCGCGCCCAGACCGGTCGACCGAGCCTGACGCGCGCGATTACACCGAAGATCAGCCGATCCTCGACACCCTCGAGCAAGCTCTCGACAGTCGTCTCGGCACCGGTCGAGCCGGGTCCGGTCGCTGCTTTGTCCCCCGTTCGGTCGAGGAGCTCTCCACCTTCGTCGCGACGGCAGACGAGTTCGGTGGCAAGGTCACCGCCGGCCCCCCGCGCCCTGGCCTCCTCGCAGTCGACTTGGCGGCACTCGCTGGCGTCGCAGAGCATCGCAACGGTCGCCCCGGCAATAGCGGCCGCCACCAAGGCGTCGATCCCATCAGTCAGCTCGTCACCATCGACTACGGCGTCACACCCGCCGCGCTCGACGCCATCCTCGAAGGCCAAGGCCTCGAACTACCCGCACTCTGGTTCTCGGATCCGAACGCCCCCATCGGCCGGGCCGTCGCCTGCGGTGAGGGGGGGCCACTCGTCGCCGGTCTCGAAGCGGTCCTCCCCGACGGCGCCGTCTTTCACACGCCACTCGCCCCACGGCGAGCGTCGGGACCATCGCCCGAGGTGTTCTTCCTCGGTCGCCGACACCGCTTCGGCTTCCTCACGGCGATAACCCTCCGAGTCCGGGAGAGGCAGCCCGTGAGCTGGTTCCGTCGGGAGGACGTCGCCACGGACCTCCTCGACCTCGCGCGCCTGCGACTCCTCGCAGCCACTCGCGACCGGGGCGTCGCCCTCCTCCGCGGCGCCGGTGACCGCGCTAGTCTCTATGTGGCCATTGTCGCAGGCGATGCCGTTGAGGGCTTCGTTCCCGCCGCTGCCCCCACGCTCCCTCCCGCTAACGGCACCCGAGGGAGCTGGTCCACCCTTCGTGAGTCGTTTCGGAGAGCCGACGATGTGACGCTGACCGCCGTCGGCCCCTTCGACCGACACGGCGGGTTCATGAGAGGGCCATCCGTGGGCGCACAGTCCATCGATCTCGACGCCATCGCTGCACGGCTCGATCCACGCGGCACGTTCGCCTTCGCGGGCGACGCCGCCGGAGGTGTCCCGTGAGCCGGCGTCTCGACTCTCCGTTCGGCAAGGACGCCCCCGGCTTCCTCGAAGCGACGGACGCCTGCGCCTTCTGCCCGAACCTTTGCCTACACGCTTGCCCCGTGGCCACCGCGTCCGGACGCACCAGTGAAGCGCCGTGGGCGCTGATGACGCTCACGCGCTGGGTCGCGACCGGCGACAGCGCCGCCACCCCAGACGTGCGCCGAGCGCTTGGCGCGTGCACGGGATGTGGCGCTTGCACTGCCGCTTGCCTCCACCACGTCCCTGTCGCTGCGACTCTCCAGCACGCCCGAGCCGTCCTACACCGAACGCTCGGCCCAGCAGCGCCGGGCCAAGCGCCTACGATCAAAAGCGAATCATCGACGGGTCCTATCCCAACCGGCGCGAGTGGGATCGCGCGATGGCACTCTGGCGACACGACCGCTTTCACCGCCGTCGCCAAAGCCGCGGCCAGCCGCTGGCAGGGCCGGTCACGCTTGGTCTTCGAAGACCACGCCGACCTCGTCTGCGTTCGAGACCTCTTCCCCACCGTCGGAGCCGCGGTAGGCGCTTCGCTCGTGCTGAGCGCCGTCGACGCGCTGAGCTCGTCGCCACCCATTCCCGCCGGCGTCGTCGGTTACCTGCCGCCTTGCACCACGATGTCCCGGTTGACACCGACCAGCCCCGTTGATCATGGCTCCTATGCGGCCACACTCGAGACCTGGCTCGGCCACGCTCCAGCCACCCTCCGCTGGGACATCGCCGGCACGTGCTGCGGCGCCGCCGAGCCCTTCCGGACCCAGAACCCAGAGACAGCTCGATTGATGGCCGAGCGTATTGTCCAAAACGCCCGCGATCGCGGCATCGACGTCCTCGTGGTCCTCAGTGCGCCATGCGCGGCTCACCTGCGCGACGTCGCGCTCGCGGTGCCTGCCGGCCAGCGTCCGCTCAGCGTCGTCCTACCTGGCGGTGACAGCCGCGTGGAGCTCCCACGGTGAACATCGAGGCCCCGTTCAAGACGCTCGTCATCCTAAACCCCAGCTCATCCGGCGGAGCGACCGGCCGAAAGTGGCCCGAGATCGAAGCTGAGCTGACGCGCACCTTGGGGCGCTTCGAGCACGCCCCGACCACCAAGCGCGGCGATGCGACCACTCTCTCACGGGACGCCCTCCGCGCAGGTTATGAGATGATTGTGGCCATCGGAGGTGACGGAACGGTCAACGAAGTCGTCAACGGCTTCTACGACGGCGAGCTCCCCACCGTGGCGGATCGGTCGCCCGTCCTCGGCATCATCCCCGCGGGCACGGGGGGCGACTATCGCCGCACCTTCGGGATCTCCAGCAAGCTCTCCGAAGCGGTCGCGTCACTCGCCGGACGCGAAACGAAGACGGTCGACCTCGGCCTCATCCGCTGCTCGCAACCGGGAGAGCCGCCGCACGGCGTGCTTCGCTACTTCGCCAACATCGCTTCTTTTGGGGTGAGCGCCGAGGTCTCGCGTCGTGCAAACGAAAGCAGCAAGCTCTTCGGCGGGCGCCTCACCTACTTCTTCGCGTCGGTCAGCGCGACCCTGGCCTACGATCGCCGACCCGTGACGCTTCTGACGAACGGTGACGCCGTGAAGCAAGTGTCGCTAAACGTCGGCGCCTGCTGCCTCGGACAGTACTTCGGTGGCGGTATGCGTATCGCCCCGAAGGCCGACCCCGGCGACGGCCAGTTCGACGTCATCACCATCGGCGGCCGCTCCCCCCTGTCGATGATGGCGATGACCAGCATCTACTCGGGCAAACACATCGATAAGAAGGGGGTCTCCTCCTGGCGGGCGCGACAAGTCGATGGTACTTGCGAGGGGTCGCTTCCCTGCATCATCGAGGCCGATGGGGAGATCATCGGTGAGTTTCCCGCTCGCTTCGAGCTGCTCCCCGGCGCCATGCGCGTCAAGGTCGCTTGATGCAGCCCGTTCCACCGACCGTCGACGGTCCTCCCTCAGCCAAACGGAGACGGCGTCCCGGCGAGACGACCATCTACCGCATTCGCGCCGCCGCATCCCGCCGGAACCTGAAGGCCCTGATCTGGGCGACCCTCGCCGGCATCGGCGTCTTCCTTTCGTACCCAAACTACGATCTCTTCCCTCTGCAGTGGGTGACGCTCATCCCGCTCTACCACGTCATCGCCGACCGGCGACCGTGGGGCGCCTTCGGATGGGGCCTCTGGACGGGCCTCATCACAAACGTGGGCGGCTTCTGGTGGCTCACCGGAATGCTCATGGATTTCGGGCACTTCTCGATCGCCATCGCCATCCCGATCTGCCTGCTCATGTGCGCCTATCAGGGCCTCGTCTTCGCGGCTGCAGCCGGGCTCACTCGGCTCATCACCCTGCACACCACCGGCTCCTTGCTGTGGGTCGCCCCAACGGTCTTCACGGCCGTCGAGTTCATCACGCCTCTGATCTTCCCCTGGTACATGGCCAACGGTCAGTATCGCTTCTACCCCGTGACGCAGATAGTCGAAGTCACCGGCGTCTCCGGCCTCACTTTCCTCATCATCTTCGTCAACGCCGCGCTATACGAGGCCCAGAAGGCCTGGCGCGAACGACGGCGTGACTACGCCTACCGCGTGGCGTTTCTGACCGTCACCTTGTTTACGGTGAACATCGTCTACGGGCTGGTTCGGATTCGGCAGGTCGACGCCCAGTCTGCGAACGCCCAATCCCTGCGCATCGGCATGGGAGAGGCCAACGTCGGCATCTTCGAGAAAGAAGCCAAGGGGCTCAAGAGCGTCGACGAGCGCCTCTGGATGCTTCGCGGCAACATCATGAAGCACCATCTCCTGAGCCAGAGCCTGGAGAAAGATTACGGCGTCGATTTGGTGGTGCTCCCAGAGTCGAGCTTCATCCCGGTCCCGCCCCCTTACGCATGGCTCCGCTTCAAGCGTGCCGACGAGTTCGCGTTCGCAGCGACGGCAGACGGGCAGATATGGGGACTACGCGGCGATCGCTGGGAGCTCACGCAACGTGATGGGAAGGAGCCCGTGCTGGCCATCGCGAGTGGCGGCGACGACGCCACCATGGCGGTCGGCGCCCGTGGCCTCGCCATGCAGTATGAAGCGGGTCGATGGAATCGCATGGACACCGGAACGGACGTAGACCTGAGAGGCCTCTGGGTCGGTCAAGCGTCCGCCTCGCTGTCTCGAGTCGACGGCGTACCCTGGTTTGCTTTCGCTGTCGGAGACGCGGGCACGCTCCTCATTCGGGATGCAAACGGCTGGCGGCCCGTGAAGACCGGCGTCGGTGCATCGTTGAACGCCGTCGACGCTCTCGACGCCCGCTCGGCTTGGATCGTGGGAGCGCACGGCACCCTCTTCCAATGGAACGGCACCAACATAAACCCCATCGTCAGCGAGACCCAAGTGGCCCTGAACGACGTGTGGGCCGGCGACGCTGGCGACGTCATCGCGGTCGGTGAACAAGGTGTCATCCTCCACCGAGAGCGGGGCAGCTGGGAGAAGCGTGCGCTCGGGTCAGCCACCCTCCACGCCATCGCAGGCGACGCCGAGAAGACCGTTGTCGTCGGAGACGACGGCGTCTGGATTCGGCGAGACGGCGGAGCCTTCGAACGCGTCGCGATCGGGGGCGACGACCGCGCCGCGACGCCACGCTCAGTCACGCTCGACCCTCGCGGCGGAGTCATCGTCGGCGGCACCCGCGGCCATCTGTGGCATGCGGACGCCGCTCTCGCCATCCCCGCTCGCGGTGACGTAGCGGAAGCGACGAAGCTCAGCTGGGCGACGGTGCCGCACTTCGCCGAAACGGACCTGCGCGCTTTGGCGGCGGTCCCGTTCACCGAAGCGCAGGCATACGCACGAGACTCGAAGTGGGTGGGTCGATCACGGACGCCGCTCCCCGTGGTCACGGGCGACCTCGAGACGGTGGTCGACGACGTCCAAAGCAAGGTGCTCCCTCTCGACGCGGAGACGACACCTTCCGAGTGGAACGTGCCGATCCGAGGCTTCGACGTCCCCGTCCTCTTGGGCCTCATCACCTACGACACCAAGGACCCGAACGTCTCGCCGCTCGAAGGCCCAGAGGCCCGGAAGACCTACAACTCGGCGATGCTGATCGACGGTCGAGGGCGCGTTCTTGGCCGCTATGACAAGAACTATCTGCTCGTCTTCGGTGAGTACATCCCCTTCGGCGACAAGTTCCCGCAGTTCTACGAGTGGCTCCCCGAAGCGAGCCACTTCTACCCCGGAGAGACCGTCGAGACCTTCCCCTTCAAGGGCCACTCCCTCGGCGTACTCATCTGTTACGAAGACATCATCCCGCGCTTTACGCGCCGGGTCGCGGCCAAAGATCCGAACGTCCTCGTCAACGTCACCAATGACGCGTGGTTCGGCTACACGCCCGAGCCCTATCTGCATCTCGCTCTAGCGACCTTCCGCTCGATCGAGAACCGGCTTTGGATGGTCCGGAGCACGAACACGGGCGTCAGCGCCTTCGTCGACGCCGCCGGACGAATCGTCTCCGAGACATCGCTCTACCACCCGGAGGTGCTGGTCGCCGACGTGCCGATGCTCACGACGTGGACGCCGTACCGGGCCTTCGGTGACGTGTTCGCCGGGGCTATCCTTGCCCTCTTCGGCTGGAGCATGGTCCGGGCAACCCTAGCGAGGCGAGCCACGAGGGTCAGCGGACGAATCTAGGAGTTTGAAGGACGGCGGTGAAGAGGGTGACGGCGACCAGACGCCGTCAGTTACTCACTTCTTGCGGAAGAGTCGGTCGAGTCCGAAGGGCCAACGCGACGGCTCCGGCTCAGGCTTGGCGCCCGGCTTGACGCGTGCGCCGGAAGGCTTGGCAGTGGACGGCTTGGCTGCTGACTTCGAATCGCCCCCCGGCCGAATCGTGGCTACGCTGTCCTTGGCCGATTGCACCCGCATGTCGAGGAGCCGAAGTTCGCGCTTGGCCTCGATGAAGTTGGGTCTCTTGGCGATGGCCTTCATCAAGTGGTCTCGACACTTGTCCTGATCGCCGGACTCTCGCCAGAGCCGCGCCATGTAGTAGTTCGTCTCCGGGTTGTCTGCTTCACCCGCGAGCGCCTTCTCGAGGTGTTGGCGAGCGGTCGCGAGCCGCTTGCCATCGGCGAGCTGAGTGTTGTGATACACGGCTTTGCCCATGGCGAGGTGATACCGCACGTTGTCCGGATCACCCTCGAGCGCCTTCTGCATCGCTTGTTCGGCTTCGAGGTAAGCGCCCTTCTTGAAGAGCGATTCGCTCTTGTGGAAGAAGATCTTCGCTGCTTCCTTGGCTCCGAGCCCCATCTCATCGAAGTTCTTGCGGAGCAGCTCCTGAGTGCTCTGCGTCGCCATGTGCACTTGGATGTCGGCCGTCGTCGCGCCAGCGAGGGGCTTCCGGCGCATGTAGTCCTCGCGGCGTTTCGGGTCGAGGAGCACCGAGTGCGCCTCCGAGACCGAGCCGAAGAGCCGCGTCGAGAGTTCAGCGACGTCCTTCAAGCCCCGCTTCGACACCCGATCCGGGTGGATGCGCTTGGCGAGATCGAAGTACGCCTTGGCGATGTCCGCCTTCGATGTTTGGGTGTTCACGCCGAGGAGCGCAAAAAGGTCCTCTTTGTCGAGGGCCTCCTTCTTCTTCGTCAGCAGCGCGCGAAACTCGTCGTCCGTATCTTCGACCAAGCACGGCTCCTTTGTCCGGTGCACCGACGGGTGCAACTGCCACTCGACACGACGCCGGCCCCGAACCGGCGCCCTAGCCTCGAGGCAATCCTATCAGGGTGCGCACGTCATGTGGAGTGCCGGATTTCCGTAGGGCGAACTCTCGGGTATCCTCTCGACCGTGACGGCCCCCAATTCGCGCTCTCGTTCAGGACTTTTCGCGATAACTCGGGCCCTTTGGCTCGTGCTGGCGGTCGCGTGCTCTGAAGAGACCGTTGAAGGGGGGCCAGCTCGCCTAGATCCAATGGTCGTCGACCCGTGGCCACAGTCCATCGTCATGCGCGGCACGCCGATTCGCCTCATCGGGACGGGCTTTTTAGTCCCCGAGCTCGGCGAACAAGAGCTCACCATCATCAGCAACGATGGACGCGTCGCGGCGATCTCGGTTCAGCTGCAGAAGTCAGGCGAGCTCCGCGGTGAGATCGACGACAGCTTTCTCAATGTCTTTGCTCCTGGCACGAAAATCGTTGGCCGCGCCCAGATATCACGGACGCTCATTGAAGGCCCTTTCACCACGCGGGTCGATCTACCGGTCTCCATCGATGTCGTGAGCGAGCTGACGCCCGTTGCGACTCAGCTTCGAACGCGCTTCGAGATGACGAACGCCACCCTGGAAGGGACGTGGTACCCAGGCGATGAGCTCGTCATCTCAGGAAGCGGATTTTTGCTGCAAGGCGAAGGCCCCACCATCGTGCAGCTGCGCGGTTCCTTCGAGTCCCTCACTCCTCCGGAGACCCTCCCGCTCGACGTGGTCCTGCCGCTGAACGCCGCGCGACGGGACGAGCTCAGCTTCACGCTCACGCCCGACCTCCTCGGCGTCCGACCCGGCACCTTCCGCGGGGAGCTCGTCATCTCGAACGAATCGTTGGCCGGAGCGACCACCGGCTCCGGCCTCAAGGACCTCGAGCGCCGGCTCGAGCCCCCCCGAATCGAGACCGTCTCCCCGCCGCTCGCCGCCCGGGGTCAGAACATCGTCGTCTCTGGCCGCGGCTTCTTGCCCACGGACCCCTTCTACGAATCGACCACGCTCATCCGCCTCGAGGGCGCGTTCACGACGCTTCAGACGTCGCAGGAGCTCCTCCTCGAAGGCCCGACGGCCCTCGCGCTCTTTCCGGACCTCTTCGAGTCGAACACGGCGATGAAGTACATCCTCCGGGTCACTCAGACGCCGGGCGGCGAGCTCGAGGGGCTCGGCCTCATCGCCGGGTCATTCGTCGGCCGCATCTCCCCCATGATCATCTCCGGCGCCGAGACCATCCTCGGAGAAGGCATCGATCTCTCGCTCACGATCGCCCTTCAGCGCCAAGTGGTCTTCGTAAAGTTCCTGCCAGGGTTCTCGACTACGGTGGCCGAGATGGGCCTCGAGCTGCGAGAAGGCGACATACGGCGCCGTATCCTCGACGTCTGCGCGCGCGACTACGCCGGTGTGAACATCGAGTTCCGCGACCAGCGTCCCACCGACTTCGCAGAGTACTCGCTCATCGAAGTCGGCGGCGCCGATCCGAACGGTCAGGGCCTCTTCGGTCTCGACAACACAGCGGGCAAAGACGTAGGCAACCTCCGGTTCAACGACATCATCGGCGGCGCCAACGCCGATACCGCCGAGCAGGGCTACTTCGCCTTCGGCGGCGTCTTCGTTCGGTCCTTCTTCCAACTCAGCCCCACGCTCGGCCGCGAAGCCAACCTCCCCATCGCGTCGTCCCGCTTCGACGACATCTTCGCACCCTTCATGCCGTCACTCGGTGGCGTGCCTGCGGAGCCCATCCCAGCGGCCACACGTCGCGCGCTGGCCGACAAAGCGGTCGCCGTCCTCGGAAACGTCGTCGGCAACACGGTGGTCCACGAGATCGGTCACTCCCTCGGGCTAACGAACATCGATGGCGAGTACCACAACCTCGGCGACAACCCGGGTTGGATCATGGACTCGGGCAACTTCCGACCCTTCGCCGAACGGGCGGAGATCGACGGCGAGAACGGGGCAGTCTTCGCGCCCTTCGACCGCGACTATCTCGAACGAATACTGCCGACTAACTGACGTGACTCACCCTCCTCATCCCACGCGTCGATTTGCCGCTCTGCTCTTTGCCCTCGGTTGCAGCGGTGGCACGCCCGTCACCCTGAGTCCGATGGTGCCGCCGGTACCCAACCTCGTTGCGGAGCTGCGCCTCGTGGACGCGCCGGACGCGCCTCCGCTGCGCGCCATCGTCCGAGCGACCGACGCCGAGACGCAGGTCGGGCTCATGTATAGAAAGGAGCCGCTCAAAGGCGATGAAGGGATGATCTTCATCTTCCCGGACGACATCGACCACCGCTTCTGGATGGAGAACACGTACTTGTCGCTCGACATGGTCTTCATCGACAGCACAGGCGCCATCGTCGGTGTCCTCGACCACGTCCCGCCTCTCTCGCGCGACTCTCGCCACGTCGGCGTCCCGAGCCGCTACGTCCTCGAGGTCGGCGCCGGCAACGCTGCCCGGCTCGGATACCGCGTGGGGTCGAAGCTCGCGATGACGCTGGCTGCCGACAGCACCGCCATCTCTGGACTCTCGCAGACTGGTCCTTGACGTGGCCGACAATTGGCGCAGTCTCGAGAAGTGCGCACAGGCCCATCTACCCGTGCGCCGCGGGGAGACATGAAGAACGAGTTCACCATCAAGTTGCTCGGTCGAGAGCTCACGATACGCAGCGACTCCGACGCCGCGCACGTGCAAGCCGTCGAGGCCCTCGCCAATGAGCACCTCGCTCAGATCCCCCAAGGTCTCCCCGTTCAACACGCCCTCATGCTGGCAACCCTGTCGCTTGCGGACGCACTCCTCCGAGAGCGCCAACAGCACATCAGCCTAAAAGAGAAGATCCGCGCCCGCTCATCCGAGCTCCTCACCCGGCTCAACGTGCGACGCGTCGCCTGACTGCCGAACGCGAAGACATGGGAGAGTAAGGAAGGAGGGCAGCTCGTCCGTGCCAAAGCGGACCGGCGAGAGGCCGCGATCGCCATCCGAGACGCGCTGTCACAGGAAGCTCGAGACCGAGGGTCGGGCGCCATCGTCCGTTCGCTCGCTGAGCTCCTGAACCGGCTGCGCGGCAGGCACGCCACCCCGCTCCGAGTAGCCACCTACTGCAGCATCCGTAGCGAAGTCGACCTCCGCGCCCTCGCTGACCTCGCCCCCGAGGACACCGTGTTCTTTTATCCGCGAGTCATTGCAGGAACGCCCGTGCTCGAGTTCGGGGGCGGGCCGCTGACCCAACGAGGGCCCTACGGCATCCCCGAGCCGACAGGCGCGGCCAGCGCGCTCGAGTCCTTAGACGTCGTCATCGTCCCGGGCCTGGCGTTCGGCCCCGCGGGCGAACGCCTCGGATACGGCAAGGGCTACTACGACCGCGTCCTGGCACAGCTCTCGAGAGATGCCCTGACAGTCGGCGTCGCCTTCGAATCACAGCTCGGCCCGATCCCCACGGGCCCCCTCGATCGCGCCGTCGACAAGGTCATCACAGAGGTGGGTGAACGATTCAGCCGCGTTTGACTTGTACTCTCACGCGAAGGCGTGTAGATCCGCCCGGCTCTGCGGCGGGAATCACCGCCACGCAGGGGCGCTGGACTGCAGCCCAAAACGCGGCCCGAACCGACCGAGACCGAACGAGAGACGCATGAACACCAAGAAGTGGAAGTCCAACCCGGCGATGCGCAAGGGCCTCAAGCACGCGGCTCGCAAGAAGCTGGCTGACGTGTGGGGCACGCTAGACCGCGTTCAGCGCCGCAAGCTCAAGAAGGAGCCTATGGGCGTGAAGAAGTTCATCGAGACCTCGAAGAAGTCCGAAGGCTGAGCACATGACGGTCTCGGACGCCCCTCCGGTGACGCCCCCCGGCTCGCTGGATGCGAGTCCCGTGCCCTCTCCAGGGCGCGTTCGCAAGGCCGTCATCCCTGCGGCGGGGCTCGGGACCCGCTGCTTACCGCTCACGAAGGCGCTCCCCAAAGAACTGCTGCCGGTCTTCGATCGGCCCGCGCTCGAAGTGATCGCCGGCGAAGCCACCGAGAGTGGCCTAGACAGCCTCGTCCTTGTGACTGGCTGGGGCAAGTCCGCCATCGAGAACCACTTCGACCGCCACCCCGCGCTCGAAGACAAGCTCGCACGGCAGCCGGACTTGCTCGACGCGGTAACTCGTCAGACACGCAACCTCTCCATCATCTCCGTGCGTCAGGGTGCCCCGCTGGGCCTCGGGCACGCCGTTGGGTGCGCTCGCCGCGCCGTCGGCGACGAGCCTTTCGCCGTGATGTTGCCCGACGACCTCGTCCTCGGACCGACCCCAGCGCTGCGAAGCCTCGTGAGGGTCTTCGAGCAAACTGGCCGCGGCGCCGTCCTCCTGATGGAGGTTCCGAAAGAGATGATCTCGTCCAAGGGAATCATCGCCGGCACGCCCCGCGCCGACGGCACCATCCTCATCACTGATCTAATCGAGAAGCCACGCGCTGAAGACGCCCCATCGAACTGGGCCGTCGTCGGTCGCTACGTCTTCCCGCCGTCGATCTTCCCGCTCATCGACGCCTCGGGCAGCGGCGCCCACGGGGAGATTCAGCTCACCGACGCGATGCGCCTGTTGGCGCGCGAAGAAGGGCTCATCGGCGTGCCCATCAACGGTCGCTGGCTCGACACCGGCACCCCGCTCGGGCTCATGCTCGCCAACGTGGAATACGCTTGGGCTGGGAGCGCCGACGCTCGCGCCGCGCTCAGGGAGCTGCTCGGTCGCCTCGATCAGCCGGAACGCCTGGGCGAACGCTGACTCGCGGTGGGCGACTCCTTCGGCCACGCCTTCCGCATCACGACCTTCGGCGAATCACACGGCGCCGCTCTCGGCGTCGTCATCGACGGCTGCCCGCCCGGTCTTTTGCTCGATCAGGACGCTATCCAAGCCGAGTGCGACCGCCGCCGCCCGGGACAATCGAAGCTCGTCACGCCCCGGAAGGAGGCGGACCGCGTCGAGCTCCTCTCGGGCCTCTTCGAAGGGCGCACGACCGGCACGGCGCTCGCGCTCCTCATCCGGAACGAAGACGCGGACTCGTCGAAGTACGACGATCTCAAAGACCTCTACCGCCCTAGCCACGCCGACTTCACCTACGACGCCCGCTACGGCATCCGCGACCATCGCGGCGGTGGCCGCAGCAGCGCCCGCGAGACGGTCGCGCGCGTCGCCGCCGGTGCCGTGGCCCGTCAGGTGCTTCAGAGCCGGATCCCGGACTTCGACTGTGTCTCGTGGGTGGAGAGCGTGGGCGACCTCGTGGCCGCCGTCGATCCCGAGACCGTGACCCGCGACGCCGTCGACGCCACCGACGTCCGATGCCCGGATCTGACCGTCGCTGAGGCCATGATCGAGCGCATCAAGGCCGTCCGCAAAGCGCGCGACACCATTGGCGGCGTCGTTGGGGTCGTCGCACGCGGCATCCCTGCCGGTTTGGGCGATCCGATCTTCGACAAGCTCGACGGCGACATCGGCAAGGCCATGCTCTCCTTGCCCGCAGCCAAGGGCGTGGAGATCGGGGACGGCTTCCGCGGCACCCACCTGCTCGGCAGCCAACACAACGACCCCTTCGTCCCGAAAGCCGGCCGTATCGGCACCACCACGAACCACGCGGGTGGCGTCCTCGGCGGCATCTCGACGGGCGAGCCCATCTTGGCGCGCGTCGCGTTCAAGCCGGTGGCGACGCTCTTCCAACCCCAAACCACCGTGAACACGCTCGGCGAGCCCGTCGTCTTCGCGGCCCGAGGGCGCCACGATCCGTGCGTGCTCCCTCGCGCCGTCCCCATCGTCGAAGCGATGATGTGCCTCGTGCTCGTCGACCACCTGTTGCGACTCCCGGTCCCGCACCGGCGCTGAGCCACACCGAGAGCCAAGAACGCGCCAGCCTCTCGAGTGAGGCCCATACTCCAGACGGTACGCCCGCGCAGGGCGCGTTCGGAGGCATCGAGTCTCGGGTCTTCGATGCCGCGCCCGGGCGTCGCTCCCTGGTCGCGAGCTACGGCCCGCCCCGGCATGACGCGCTGGTCCTGTCCGCGCACCGCGACGTGGTGCCTGCCGTTCCGGCCCACTGGGCCCACCCGCCGCTTGAGGTGGTCGAAGCGGACAGCTCAGTGACATATACAGCGCCCACTATTGCAACCCCGCGGGTACAGCGCGGCTACGACCGGACCATCCACCTCGCAGGTTTCGCGCACCCGGGGGGCCGCAGCAACAGTGTGCTACCATGACTGCGGCGTCGATCCCGCTGCTCGGTCGTGGGTGGCCAAACTTTGTCCACCCAGGCGGCGACGATGCTGGGGAAGGTGCGCTGATGAAACAGGTCTCTCGAACGGCCAAGGCCGCTGGGCTTCGCGTGATGGAGTATGTCCAGCAGCCGGCTGGCTTTGTTCAGGGCTGGGTGTTGTTGGAGCCCGATCAGTATCGGAAGTGGGCGAAGGCGCCGAGCGATGCGCGCAAGTCGGTCACAGGCTACTGCATCATCACCGGCATGGAGCAGTGCGCCGAGTGGGGCACCGTTTACCACAATCATCTTTGGGATTACCGACGCACGCTGGCCGAGGTGCCGGCCCGGCCGTTCGATGCCAACACGTTGGAGGACGAGATGCGCTTGGCGGAGTGACGCCTTGGTGTCTCCATCAGTGGATAGTGCGGAGCACAGGTAGTCGTCGGGCGACATCTTGCGAGGAGCGCTGGAACAGGGCCTTACCGAGCGCCGTCGAGACCACCCCCTGGCTCTCCACCGGCTCGCGCCGGACCTCTAGTCGCTTCCTAGACAGATCGCGTCGTCATCGTGAGAACTTGCTGGAACGACGGGGAGAGTGGGTTGAACGACGCCCTGATCGAGTAGGGATCCCGTTGAGAGTCCTGGTGACGGGCGCTGCCGGGTACGTCGCCCGCCACCTCTGCGATAGGCTCACCGAGGCGGGCATCGACGTAGTCGGGCTCATCCGGCGACCCGCTGCCCGCATGACCGTGCCAGTTCGAACTGCCGACTTGGCGGGCGTGGGCGCGATCGCGCGGGTCCTCGATGGCATCGACGTCGTCGTCCACTCGGCGGCGCGCGTCGGCGCGCGCACGACGGCCGAGTTCGAACGTGACAACGTCACCGGCACTCGCAACCTCGCCCAGGCCCTCGACGGGCGGCGCCTCCTGCACCTCTCCACTGTTCAAGTCTGCTGGACCCGGAGCCTCGTGGACGCCGATGATTCCCACAGCACGAGCAACGGAGGTGCCTCCGGGCTCACGTCGCGACCGGCGCATCCGCGTTGGGCGCGAGCAGTGTCAGCAGCTCCGCGCCGAACGCGGCCACCTTGGCGTCGCCTATTCCGGGCACCGCACGGAGCTCGGCGACCGTGCGCGGGCCGGCGCGCACCACGTCCACGAGCTGGTGGTTCGTGAGGAGGACGTAAGCAGGCTTACCTTCTTGACGGGCGCGCTGATTGCGCCAATCGCGCAAGCGCTCGAACACAAGCCGTTGTTCGGGGTCGAGGAGCTTTGCGGCGTCCACCGCGTTGCGGCGTTGCGGCTCGTCGACTGCCACCGCTCGGTCAATCAGACGCGGCAAGGGTCGAAAGAGCAGCATCACGCTCCAATGCGGCACGTCGCCGACCATGAAGAAACGCTCGATGACCGGAGTGACGATGTGCTCCTTGCAGAACTGCTGCACGGCGCTGTCGTCGAAGCCTGGGATTCCGGGTTCGAAGGGCAGTGTGAACACGCGCACGTTCATGCGCGCGTCCACGAGGGATTGCGATGGAGGCCTGGGGATTACCCCAGGTGGCCTGCGGCGATCGACCAGGGGCTCCGCCCCTGGCCCCCGCCACACTCTTCACGACACCGACACGCGGACGCGCCCCTCCGAGTCCTCGAGGATCGCGCTCGCGTACGCCTTCGCCGCGTCCACGGCCGAGTCCAACGCCCCGGCCGCCTTCACGGACGGGGAGTTGTCGAGCACGAGCGAGACGAAGACCTCGGCCTGTCGCTGCAGAATGGTCACGGACGACTCGGTGGCCAATACCGTCTCCCCGTCTTCGCGAACCTCGAACTGCTCCGCTTTCAGGCCAATCACCGGCTTGCCATCGCAGCTATCGACCGCGAACACGACGGCGACCGACGACTGCGTGGGCTGACTCGTGCGAAGTTCCAGCGGTCGAATCGAAACGCAGTCGACGGGCTCGGAAACGCACGACCCCGCCGTGCACACGAGCTCGTCCTCGGCGCAGTTCCACGACTCCTCCGCGCTCCCCTCGCTGTTGCAGGTGAAAGAGACTTGCCCCTCGCAGCGAGCGGCCCCGGGCGAGCAAACGGAGTCGGTACCGTCCGTCGTGCCATCTGTCCCGTCGCTCCCGTCGCTGGCTGCGCTGCCGTCGGTCGCGCCGTCGCTCGAGTCCTGACCAGCTGAGGTCCCGTCCGATGCGCCATCACCCCCCCCGGCCGACGTATCGCTCGAACCACTACACGCGAGCGTCGCCGCCAACACGAGACCGCCTAGCCCAATCATCCACTTCATCTCGTTCTCCTCTGCAAGCGACGCCCCACGAGCCCAAGCCGCCGGTGAAGCAACCGTGTCTTCCCGTTTACCGCGCCCGGCCTTCTATACTACTACGCCTTGCGCCTCGTTTCTACCTGGGGAGGACCACAGGTGGTCGGGCGCGGGCGTCAGGTCCTCGGTATCACCTCGCCGTAGCCCGTCCGCGTGCCCTAGCGACGCGAGGTAACGTGCGGCGATGTGAGTGCCGTTGGGGCCAACTTCTACACCACGACGATGAGGGGCTCTCGCCAAACCGGGCTCGAGCCCCTCGGCGGAGCGAGTCTGGACGCAGGGGCGGCATCGAGTCAGCGGGGTCGCTCTCGTGCGATCTGCCGCTAGTTGGGACCTCCGCGAAGACGCCGTCGGATATGACGAAGTGGCCGTGGACGTTGAGCCCCAGGCCACCGTGAACACGCGCGGCGAGCCCGTCGTCTTCGCGGCCCGAGAGCGCCACGATCCGTGCGTGCTCCCTCGCGCCGTCCCCATCGTCGAAGCGATGATGTGCCTCGGGCGAGCAAACGGAGCCACCTGTTGCGTCTCCCAGTCCCGCACCTTCGCTGAGCCACACCGAGAACCAAGAACGCGACAGCCTCTCGAGTGAGGCCCATACTCCGGACGGTACGCCCGGGCAGGGCGCGTTCGGAGGTGACATGGCACGAGTCGAAGAAGACATAAAGCGAATCGGCACCGCGCTCTTCGGTGCCATGAAGGGCGTCAAGCCGGGCCTGTTCTCCGGGGAGCGGTGGACCACCGAGATCCTCGAGTGGGCCATGAAGAACAAGGCCTTCAAGACCGAGATGTTCCGCTTCGTGGACGTGTTTCCGGTGCTCGGCGATTCCGAGGCCGTCTCTCGGCACATTGACGAGTACCTCCTTCGGCCGGGCATCGAAGCGCCCGGGGTCATTCGGCTCGCGCTCAAAGGCGCCGGCATCTCGGGCTTCACTCGCCGTATGGCCGCAGACCAGATCGCGAAGAATCTCCGGGGCATGGCCGGCCGCTTCATCGCGGGTGAGACCGCCGAGTCCGCCCTGCCCGTCCTCTCGGCCCTTCGCGGCGCCGGGCAGGCCTACTCGGTCGATCTCCTAGGTGAAGCCGTGGTCGGGGCTGATGAAGCCGCCACCTACGAACGCCGAGTGCTCGGGACCCTCGACACGCTCGCGGACGCAGCGGGCCACTACGATCCCAACCCCCGCCTCGACACCGACGACGCCGGCCCCATCCCGCGCGTCGACCTCTCGGTCAAGCTCACCGCGCTCGACAGCCAACTGAGCGCCGTCGGCTTCGAACGCAGCGTCGCCTCGGCCTCCACGGCGCTCACGCGCGTCTTCCGGTACGCGGAGGCCCGCGGCGCATCCGTGAACGTCGACATGGAGCACGCCCTGACCCAGCAGGTCATCATCGCCGCGTTTCAGGTCGCCGCCCTCGCCGTCCCGAACGCCCGCGTCGGCATCGCGATGCAGGCCTACTTGCGCTCCGCAGAACGCGACATCGCCGAGCTGTGCCGGTGGGCGAAGGACCAACGCCGCCGCATCCAAGTTCGGCTCGTCAAAGGCGCCTACTGGGATTCGGAGACCGCCATCGCGGACCGCGAAGGCTGGCCCAGCCCCGTCTTTGCTCACAAGGCGGAGACCGACCTCGCCTTCGAAGCCTGCCTCGAGACGCTCATCGGCGCCGGGGCGTGGGTGAAGACCGCCGTGGGCAGCCACAACGTCCGCTCCATCGCCGTCGCGCTTGCGCTCGCCGACAAGGCCCGCCGTCCTCCCGGCGCGCTCGAGTTCCAATCGCTCTACGGGATGGCAGAGCCCATCCGCAGCGCGCTCGTCGCCTCCGGGCAGCGCGTGCGGGTCTACGCGCCCATCGGCGAACTCATCCCGGGCATGGCTTATCTCGTGCGGCGTCTCCTCGAAAACACCAGTAACGCCAGTTGGTTACGACTCGGCTTCGTCGAAGGGCGGCCCATGAGCGAGCTCTTGGCGCCGCCGGTGGCCCCGCCGAAGCCCAAGGAGGCGCCCACGCCCCCAGTGGGCTTCGTTAATGAGCCGCTCAAGGACCTCGCCCTCCCCGCCGAACGGGCCGCCCTACAACAGGCCTTGAAGCGCCTAGTCCCCCTAGAGGCCACTCCGGTCATCGCGGGCAAAGCCGAACGGGGTGACGCCCCGGTGCCGCGGGTCTCGCCGAACGATCTGCGCACCCTCCTCGGCACGGTGCAATATGCCTCGCTAGCCCAGACCAGCCGCGCCATCGCCGTGGCGGCGGGAGCCTGCGAACGCCTCGCCGCTGTGCCTGTCGCGACGCGCGCCGAGTGGCTGCGCGCGCTCGCACGGTCGCTCGGGGAGCACCGCGCGGAGCTCACTGCCCTTATGGCGGCCGAAGTCGGCAAGCCGTGGACGAGCGCCGACGCCGACGTCGCCGAAGCCATCGACTTCTGCCGTTTCTACGCTGACGAGGCGCTACGTCTCTACGCCGCCAATGCCGTCCCCGGCCGCACTGTCTTCGGCGAGACCAACCGGCTCACCGTCCATCCACGCGGTGTCGCTGCCGTCATCGCCCCCTGGAACTTCCCACTCGCCATCCTCACCGGGATGGCGGTCGCCGCGCTGGTAACGGGCAACCCGGTCATCTTGAAGCCGGCCGAACAATCGTCCCTGATCGCCGCCCGACTCTTCCAACTAGCTCTCGCCGCGGGTATCCCCGGAGACGTCTTCCAACTGCTCCCCGGCCTGGGCGAAGTCGTCGGCCAACGGCTCGTAGAAGCGCCCGAGGTTATGACCATCGCCTTCACCGGCAGCGTCGCGGTCGGTCTCGCTATCACCGAACAGGCCGCACGCATCCGCCCCGGTCAGCGCGGCCTGAAGCGCGTCATCTGCGAGATGGGCGGCAAGAACGCCATCATCGTGGACGACGACGCCGATCTCGACGACGCCGTCCTCGGCGTGGTCGAGAGCGCCTTCGGCTTCGCAGGCCAGAAGTGCAGCGCCTGTTCGCGGGTCTACGTCATCGGCCCCCGCTACGAGCTCTTCTGCGAACGACTCGCCGACGCGGCTCGCAGCCTTATCGTCGGGTCCAGCCTCGACTCGGCGACCCGGGTCGGCCCGGTCGTCGACGCCGAGAACCAGGCCCGTCTGTTAGCCGCCATCGCCGCCGGGAGCGAGCGCGCCCGGCGCCTCACCCCCCTCCCGAACCTCGGACCCGGCGCCTTCGTCCCTCCCACGGTCTTCATGGATGTGCCCGAAGAAGACTCGCTGCTTACGAACGAGCTCTTCGGCCCCATCGTCGCCGTGACGCGCGCCACTTCCCTTGAAGACGCATTCGCTCGCGTCGCCGAGAGCCCCTACGCCCTCACCGGCGCCCTCTACAGCCGGACGCCCTCGCACATCGCGCTCGCCACGACCCACTTTCGGGCCGGCAACCTCTACATCAACCGCGCAACGACGGGCGCCATGGTGGGACGTCAGCCCTTCGGCGGCTATGGCATGTCGGGCGGCGGCACCAAAGCCGGCGGCGCCGACTACCTCCGTCATTTCGTGGACATGGGCGTGGTTACCGAGAACACCATGCGGCATGGGTTCACGCCCGAGCTCGGGTAGCCGGCCTATTCAGACGGGTGCATATCCCAATTTGCAGTCGGTACATTCCGCCGAGCGGTCGGCAGTCGGCAGTCAGCGGTCAGCCCCAGCGCCGGCGTCGCCGGCTTCAGCCGGAGCTGACGCAGGGCTATCAGCACTCAGCGTTCAGCCCAGCGCCGGCGGCGCCGGCTTCCGCCGGAGCTGACGCCGGGCTATCAGCGCTCAGCGGCCAGCGGTCAGCCGCGCCAGGACGCGCTCGCCGCGCGAACGGGAAGAGCCACCCGGCCGGCCGAACCGCAGAAGCTGACCGCTGAAAGCTGAAAGCTGAAAGCCCCGTGAGCAGCTCTGAGCGACCCGCCGGCACCGCCGGCAGGAGCCGTGGTCGTCGAGTCAGTCACGAGCGCTCAGCCCGGCGAGGCCAAGGAAGCGCTGCGCCGTTCGAGACTTGCAGCCCGGCCGGTCGGAGCCGGAGCTGACCGCCGACCGCTGGTCGGTGACCGCTCAGGAGCAGCACTGAGCGCCGCGCCGGCTCAGCCGGCAGCAGCTCCGGACATCGACTTGGTTACGAGCGGTCGGCGGTCAGCTCCGGCCCCGGCCGGCCGAGGTGGCATCTTGGTGAGGAGAGCCACGGACGTTGTCTGGCTGAACGCTGAGGGCCGAAGGCCGAGCGCTTGCGTCAGTTCGGGGTGAAGTCGGTGGTGCCGGCGCTGGGGATCGTTGCCGACTACCGTAGTTAGGAGCGATCTCGGCTTGATAAGCTATTCGATGCACTGCTCCGTAATCGCGCACTCGTAGACCTGTATGAGCGGCGCGCTCACGACCGCTCCGTCGGCGGAGAAAAGGCACGACGACTTCGCGCAGGCAGCGTCGCCGTTACACTTCGCGAAGCACTGAAGCCCGAGCACGCACGGCAGCACAGCGATACAGGCGCTTACAGCGCTCGAGCATTGCTGGTAGATGCAGGTGGCCGGGTCGACCGGGACGCTGCAGTCGTCCGGGCAGCTTTGCGCCGACTCGCCGTCCTCGCAGACGAGGTTCCCACACTCTGGGACGGGGCCGACAGTCTCGTAACAGCCCGAGTTTACGCCACATTCAAGGATGTTGGCGAGTGCCGGTTTGGCGTTGTCCGAGGCCTTGTCGACGCAGACCTTCGCGCAGGTCAGGTTCGCGTCGCAAGCCTTGAAGCACGTCAGACCCGAAGCGCAGCTCTGAAACACGCCGCAATTGCCGAAGGAACAGGCCTCGCTCACGCATTCGAAGCCCGAACCATTGCTACCGCCACAGTCAACCGCGCAGCCGTCCTGGGCTTCAGCGTCCGTGCAGAAGCCGTCACCACAGAAAGCGGAGTCGACACAGAGCGCTTCGAAGTCCTGACAGCAGTGCTGGAACTGGACGCAGTCGAAGGAGCACTGGCACGGTGCATTCGGATCGAAGGAGGCGCCACACTGGTCCTTGCAGGAGCCGGCCACATTGCAATCCTCTGGACAGTCCGTCGCGTTCTCGGGCGGCTGACATACGTTGTCGCCGCAGCTGGCCTGGGCGCAATCCTTCGGGCAGTTGAAGGATTCACCTGTATTCACGTCGCAGAGGCCATCTCCACAGAGAGAGACATCCTGACAGTCTTCAGGGCACGTTAACTGCTCACCGGCTGCGATATCGCAGAGCCCATCACCACAATCCGGCAGAACCTCGCAGTCAGCTGGGCACGTATTGACCTCCCCATCCGTGCACTGACCGTCGCCGCAGTCCGAGCTGGTCCCGATGCAGCTCTCGAGGGCGCAGTTTCCTACGGATGCGAGGAGCATCTGCGCCTGCGGCGGGGCCGCGGCGACACACTGCTGAAGGCAGCTCGAATCTTGGCACTGCCCCATGCATTGCAGCGCTTTCAAGCAGTTCGGGAAGTTCTGGCACTGTCCGACTTGGCAGCTATTGACGATGCACTCGAAGCCTCCACCACCGCTACAGTCGTCCGGGCACGTGAGCGGCTCGTCTGAGTTCGGCTGGCAGACGCCGTCGCCGCAACTATCGCTCGAACAGAAGAACTCGAAGTCGGGGCAGCAGTCGCCGAACTGCGCGCACTCGAGGTCGCATTGGCAAGCGGCGCCATCCTGGAAGGGGCCGCCGCATTGGCCTTCACAGCTCCCGACGTTGCCGCCACAGTCCTCTGGGCAAAGGTCTGCTGACTCGCCCGGGTCGCACTGGCCGTTGCCGCAGTCACCCGGCCCGCCGCCGAAGCACCCAGCGCCCTGGCCACACTCGATCAGGCTTTGGTAGACCGAAGTACCCCCTGGTGAGCCCGACTCGAGGCACTCCAAGAAGCAATCCTGACTGTCGCAGCCGTTCACGCAGTCGGCGACGTCGAGGCAGCCGGGTGTTGCGGAGCAGCTCGACAGCGGGTCCGAGCACTGGAGCTCGAGGCATTCGAGGATGGGATCGTTGCCGCAGTCCGAAGGACACGATTCCCCTGGTTGGCAGATCCCGTCCCCGCAGCCCGTTGGTGGCTCAAAGCACTGATTGCCAGCAGCGCAGTTTCGCATCTGGGTGAATAGGACCACTGTCTCTTGGTTCAAGCCGGCGAGGCAGCCCTGGGCGCAGCCTTGATTCGGACACGCTGCGACACACTGGAGCGCCGTCCGGCAGCCGTCGTTGGCCCCACACTCTTCGACGAAGCCCTCGCAGGCTTCAAAAGTGCACTGCAGCCAGGGCGGTGCGCAATCGCTCGGGCAGTCGAAGAGATCCTCATTGCAGACGGCGTCGCCGCAAAGGCTCGGACCGTCGACGCCATCGAGCCCGTCCTGACCATCGACCCCGTCGTTCCCGTCTCGGCCGTCGACCCCGTCGTTCCCGTCACTGCCGTCGACCCCAACACTGCCGTCGACCCCAACACTGCCGTCGACCCCAACACTGCCGTCGCCCCCAACACTGCCGTCGAGCCCGTCCGGGCCGTCGCTTCCATCGGGGGCGGTGCTCCCATCTTGGCCATCGCCGGCTTCGGTGCCATCTGCGACATCGGTGGCGTCGGTGCCGTCGTCCGTGGAGTCAGTGCTGCCTAGGCTGGGGATCGTGTCGTCCCCTGCGGAGCTACACGCGACCGAGATTACGAGCGTGATGGCCAGTGTCGCTAGTCGCTTCATGGGGGCTCCGCGCCTCGATGGTGGGGCCCGTCCAGGCCGCAATAAAAATACGCTACCACGGACGCGAGCGGCGCTGAGAAGAGAATTTGGCCGCAGAGGCTCGACGTCTACGTGGCGTCTGCCTTGCGTGGCGGGCTCCGCAGCAACCCCAATCAACCTCGCTTGGGCCGCCCTGGCTTCGGCTTGATGGGCTTTACAGTGGGCCCTCCGTCTTTCCTAGTCGAGGTCGGTTTCGAGGGCGGTTTCGGCGTATCCTTCGCGTCCTCTTCCGCCCTAGGCTTGTTTGGCGTGACGCGCTTCGATCCCGGCCGCTTCGGGGTGGGCTTCGTGCTCCCCAGGTCCTTCTTGTGAAGCGCCGCCGGCTGACCCTCTTTCTTCGCGCCTTCCGACTTCGCGCCTTCCGACTTCGCGCCTTCCGACTTCGCGCCTTCTGACTTCTTAGCCATCGCTTCCTTTGCAGCCAACTTGGCAGCCTTCTCAGTGGCTCTCTTGGCTTCGGCCTTCTTCGTCTTCGCTTCCTTTGCAGCCAACTTGACGGTCTTCTTGGCGTCCGCTCGAGTCGCCTTGGGCGCCTTCGATTCGGGCTTCAGCGACTCTCGTACTGCCAGAGTCGCTGGGATCGCCTCGGGCGCACTTTCAGCTGCTTTCGCCTTTGCGTTTCGCCGCTTTCGACTGGGCTTCCGAGTTGTCTTCTTCGTTGAGGGATCTTCGAAGACGGCGTCGTCCGGCAGGCCCCGCGATGCCGCCGCGGGGAGCGGCGCTCGTTCGTCCCGGAGGTGTCGGAAAGGTGACTTCGAGATGTTTTTTGAGGCCAATCGGGGCCAAATGGACGGGATCCCGCGTGTGTCGGCTTCCTTGGCCAAGGACTGATAAAGCGCCCCCTTTGGCATCCCGGGCCAGCCAGGGTGCCATTCGAAGTGGAAGATCTCGTTCGGGTCGGAACGGCCGAGCCAGATGAGCCCGAAGCTCTCAGCCTGGGCGCCGATCCGCAGCCAAGCGGCTCCTTCTGGCCCACCGCGGAGGAACGTGGCCGTCGCGGACCCAAGGTCCTTGCGCCCTTCGATGTTGATGTCGATGGCGAGCCCGAACGCGTGCCAGCCACCGCCTTGATACCGCGTGATGGTGCTCGACTCCGTCTTCCAGCGTCCGCGCTCCTTCACGCGGCGGGTGTTCGTCTTCGAGACCTTTTTGGCAGCGCGTATCGTCGAGATGACGCGGAACTCATCGCCTCGGGCCCGTGCGAGCACGAGTAGCCGTTCCATCGCATCGGCGAGGTACGGGTGCAGTGTTGAGAGCGATTCCGTACGGAGCCCGCGGGTCGTCACCCCGTCCGGAGGGCGAGGTCTCAGCAAATAGCAGCGGCCAATGTCGGGATCTTCGTAGGGAACGAGGGCCTTCTCGAGTGCCGCGTCGGCAGCGAACGGGCAATATCTCCATTGGGCCACGAGCTCGAGCGGGTAGGGGTTGCGAGCGGCGCCGTTGGGCAGCATCCTGACTGCCACGATCCCGTTTGGACCGACGGTAACGAGGCGTCGGTCCTCGCCACCGCACTTCATGAACTTTCGTTCCGGTGTCCGTTTGTGAAGTTGGCAGCGCGTGGGGCGCGCGAAGAGGAGGTCGCGGCAGTCGCCAGTGGCGCAGGCCTCGTCCGAATCCCGCGCATCCACGGTGAGTTCTGGAGTCGCGCCAGTCGGGCGGCATGCATTAACGTCCGGTGCGGTCGTGAGACCATACCGGGGGGCCCGATCCTCGATGTCCGCGGCGCGACAGTGCGGATTCTCGGCACCGGCCAATCCCGCGCTCAGCCCGATGAGCGACGTGACGATGCAGGAGACGACCATCCGGACGGCTCTTGCTAATGACGTTGGCTCGCGGCGGCGCTTACTGCTTTGACCGTGCATCCTCTCCCCTGGCGCGACTTCAGGGCAAACGCCCTTCATGGCGGCTCGATTCCAGGGCGTCAAGCCAGCGTCGTCTCAGGGCCCCCGTGGTCGGGGACGACTCTCGGCAATTTCATCAGCGCCGTCGGTCGTTTGGGCCGGGCGGCGAGCGGGCGCAGAACGCGCTGGTTGATTCATGGCGAGCGCTTAGGTACGGTCTGCCGCCATGGCTGACATCACCGACTCCATCCCGATCCCCGCGTCGTTCGAGACGCACCCGGACCGCTACGTTCACCTCCGCATCGAGGTGGCCGGTGCCGTGGCGACCATTCGCCTGGACGTGAAGGAGGACCACGGGCTTCGGCCCGGCTACGCGCTGAAGCTCAACAGCTACGATCTCGGCGTCGACATCGAGCTCGCGGACGCCGTGCAACGGCTGCGTTTCGAGCACCCTGAGGTGGGCTGCGTCGTCATCACGAGCGCGACCGACGGCGTCTTCTGCGCCGGAGCCAACATCTTCATGCTTGGGAGTTCGTCGCACGCCTTCAAGGTCAACTTCTGCAAGTATACGAACGAGACGCGCTTCTCGATCGAAGATGCCACCGCGAACAGCGGCCAGATCTACCTTGCTGCCCTGAACGGGGTCGCTTCGGGTGGCGGCTACGAGCTCCCGCTGGCGTGCCAAGAGATCTATCTCATAGACGACAAGCGCTCGGCCGTGGCGCTGCCGGAAGTCCCCTACCTCGGCGTGCTCCCCGGTACAGGCGGCATCACGCGGGTCACCGACAAGCGCCGCATCCGACGCGACCGGTCTGACGTGTTCCTCACGCTCGCAGAGGGGATCAAGGGCAAGCGGGCAGTCGAATGGGGCCTCGTCGACGGCGTCTTCCCCACGTCGCGTTTTCACGCGGGCGTCGCCGACCGCGCTGCAACGCTCGCAGCGGGTGGCCACCCCGAACGCAACGGCGTCACGCTCGGGCCGCTCACGGTGGAAGCGTCTCGCGATCGCCTTCACTACCCCTACGTCGACGTGACCTTCGATCACGCGGCTCGCGTGGCGACGCTCACCGTCACCGTCCCGGACGATGCGGCCGATGTGCCCGCCGATCCGAGCACTCTCGGGGACCGCTTCTTCCCGCTCGCGTGTTTCCGGCAGTTCGAAGACGCGCTGCTTCGGCTCCGCTTTCACTTCCCCGAGATCGGGCTCGTCATGGTCGAGACCCGGGGCAACAAAACCGCCGCCGAGGCCATCGATGGGCTGCTTGCGACGCGTCAGGACCACTGGTTCGTCCGCGAGACGACTCATTTCATCAAGCGCACGCTCAAGCGCTACGACGTCACGAGCAAGTCGTTCTTCGCGGTCGTCCGGCCTGAGTCCTGCTTCGTGGGCACCTTCGCCGAGCTCCTGCTCGGCGCTGACCGGGGCTACATGCAGGACGTTGCCGGCGCGTCAGTAACGCTCACGGCGATGAACGACGGGTTCTATCCGATGAACAATGGGCTCACTCGCACCGCGTCGCGCTTTCTGTCCGACGAAGAACACGCACGAACGATCGCCGCGACCCGGGCTCCGTTCGAGCCGGCACAAGCTGCGGACGCGGGTCTCGTGACCTTCGCGTTCGACGAGCTCGACTGGGACGACGAGCTTCGTCTTGCCATTGAGGAGCGGTCGAGCCTCTCCCCCGACGCGCTCAGCGGCATGGAGCACAACGTGCGAGCGGCAGGCCCCGAGACGATGGAGAGCAAGGTGTTTGGCAGGCTATCGGCCTGGCAAAACTGGATCTTCCAGCGGCCAAATGCGGTCGGCGCTCGCGGCGCTCTGACCCTTTATGGTCAGCCGTTGCAGCCTCAGTTCGACTATCGACGCTGCTAAACGCAACATGGCCTCGCGGCCAACGAAATCGCCCGTCATACTCGAGCCGGGGACTTGGCGCGAGTCGTATTGAGGCGCGGATGACCCCACGGAGTGTTCGCAATGGCTAGTATCTCGCTGAACGAGAAGATCCCGAACAACGTCGACCTCGCTGGTGATCGAAAGCTGCAGCGCGCGCTCGAAGAGTGGCAGCCGAACTTCATCGACTGGTGGATGGAGATGGGGCCCGAAGGCTTCCAACAGGATCAGATATTCCTCCGAACTGCGGTGAGCGTCGAAGAGGGCGGCTGGGCTCACTTCGACTACGTCAAGATGCCCGACTACCGCTGGGGCATCTTTCTGACGCCGAACGCTCGTGCGCGGACCATTGGCTTCGGAGATCAGATCGGCACACCCGTGTGGGAGCAGGTGCCGGGTGACCTGCGTAAAGACCTACGCCGGATCATCGTGACCCAAGGCGACACCGAGCCCGCGTCCGTCGAACAGCAGCGCCTGCTCGGCAAGTGCGCACCGTCGCTCTACGACCTCCGCAATCTGTTTCAGGTCAACGTTGAGGAGGGGCGCCACCTATGGGCGATGGTCTACCTCCTCCACAGCTACTTCGGCCGGGACGGTCGCGAAGAGGCCGAGGAGATGCTGGTGCGGCGTTCCGGGCACCGCGACAGCCCACGCATCCTCGAGACCTTCAACAAGCCAATCGACGACTGGCTCGCTTTCTTCTGCTTCACGATGTTCACCGACCGCGACGGCAAATATCAGCTCGCCGCCCTCGCCGAGAGTGGCTTCGACCCGCTCGCGCGCACGACCCAGTTCATGCTCACAGAGGAAGCTCATCACCTCTTCGTCGGCGAGACCGGGGTCGGTCGCGTCGTCGAGCGTACGGTCGAGCTCATGAAGGCGGCGCCGAGCGGCGACGTGAAGGCCGTTGGCGGCATCCCCCTCGACATCATTCAGAAGTATCTAAATGAGTGGTACTCGTCGTCGCTCGACCTATTCGGGGGTGAGGACTCCTCCAACGCTGCGATCTACTTCGCGACGGGCCTGAAGGGCCGCTACAAGGAGTCGAGCTCATCCAAGATCACGGACCACGTCGCGCTCGAGGGCTGCTACACCCTGCAGATCCCGAACGGCGACGGCGGTTTCACGAACCAGGAGATCCCGCTGCGGCGGGCCATGAACCTCGTCCTGCGCGACAGTTACGTCGACGACTGCTACCGCGCGCTCGAGCGCTGGAACGGCGTCCTTGAGAAGGCCGGGCTCTCCCAGCGACTCTACCTGCCCTCGGACCGCTTCAACCGCCGGATGGGCTCGTGCGCGAACCTGCCCATTGCGCCCGATGGCGCCATGATGCGGCCTGAGGCCTACGCCGGTCGCATCGCCAGCTGGCTCCCGACGCCGGACGATCTCGCTTACGTACGGAGCTGCATGGTCTCAGTCACCGAGCCCGGCAAGTTTGCGGGCTGGATCGCCCCTCCCCGCAAGGGAATCGACGGCAAGCCCATCGACTTCCAGTACGTACAGTTCCACTAAAGCTACCCGCAACGAGTGAACTAGGGTGGGTCACCTCACCCTCGGAAGGAGCGTCGCCCAGAAGCGCCGCTCTGCTGGATGGCAGCCATGACGGCCGATTTGACTCGACTCCGCAGCTATGCTGAAGGCCGTTGGCAGGATGGCTCTGGGGCCCTAGTGCCCCTCGTCGATCCGACCACCGAGGCCGTCCTCGGTCATTGTCCCTCCGGCGGCGTCGACTTCGCCGCTGCCTTCGACTACGCAAGGCGGGTCGGTGCACCCGCCCTCGCTCGACTGTCCTTTGCGGAGCGTGCGGAGCGCGTCGAAGCTGCCGTGAAGGTCCTGCACGCGCACCGGGAGATCCTCATCGAGCTCTCGGTCGATTGTGCGGGCACCACACGTGGAGACGCGAAGTTCGATATCGACGGTGGGCTCGGTACGGCGCAGTTCTATGCCGGCATCGGGAAGAGCCTCGGCGCTCGTCGTACCATCCTCGATGGCGACATGGTCCAGCTCGCCCGCAGTCCGCGCTACGTGGGCCAGCATGTCCTGCAGTCCGTGCCGGGGCTCGCGCTTCACATCAATGCGTTCAACTTTCCAATCTGGGGCCTCTTGGAGAAGGCCGCGCCTGCGCTCATCGCCGGCGTTCCGGTAGTCGCCAAGCCCGCAATCCCCGGTGGGCTGCTGGCCTATCGTGCGGTCGAGCTCCTCGTCGCCGCCGACGTGCTCCCGCCCGGTGCGCTGACCGTGCTCTTCTGTGAGCCCGAGGGCCTCTTGGACGCCGTCCGGGCCGGCGACGTCGTGGCATTCACCGGATCCAGCGCAGTCGGCCGGAAGGTACGGGGACATGACGCCGTCTTGAACGGCTTCGTGCGCGTGAATATCGAGGCCGACAGCGTCAACGCGGCCGTCCTCGATCCAGGCGCGACCGACGAGACAGCGACCCTCTTCGCCCATGAAGTCGTCCGCGAGATGACGCAGAAGGCGGGGCAGAAGTGCACGGCATTACGGCGTATTCTCGTTCCGGAGTCTCGCATCGCCGACGTGACCGCCGACTTGACGGAGCGGCTCACCGCCGTGAAGGTCGGCAACCCGCGCACCACGGGCGTCACCGTCGGCCCACTCATCTCCGCAGCTCAACGAGACCGGGCACGGACCGGCATCGCGGGGCTCGCCGCCTCCTGCCGCTTCGTCCATGGCGATGGCAGCCCTGGCACGCTCGTCGACATCGAGTCGGGCCGCGGCTTCTTCGTAGGACCCACGTTGCTCCGGGCCGACTCCGTCGATACGGCTCGCGTCCACGATGACGAGGTCTTCGGTCCAGTAGCGACTCTCATTCCATACTCCGGAGATGCCGCGTCCGCGGCCGCCGCGGTCGCTCGAGGACAAGGCGGTCTCTGCGCCTCCGTCTACAGCGACGACCGCGACTTCGTAACCACGTTTGTCGCGTCGGCGGGTCCATGGCTCGGTCGTGTCAACGTCGGTAGCGAGAAGATAGCCCCTCACGGTCCCGGCCATGGTGCGGTACTACCGGCAAGCAC